>DASXVL010000027.1:0-35506 GCA_036504255.1 Armatimonadota bacterium
TTGAAGGTACTCCGAGTGGTCTCGCCACTTCCAACGTCACGTTTGAACAGCCTGGGACCGAGCCCGGCCTCCCCAGCAAACCCGAGGTCCGTATCCTGCTCTGGGCCTGGAACTCGCAGATGGGCGCCATGTTCGCCAACGGCGGTCCGCGTTCAACAGCTGGCAGTCTGCTCTGCAAACATGGCGTGAACCTGAAGATGGAACGGCAGGACGACTGCAATAAAATGCAGGAAGCTCTGGTCACATTTGCCACCGAGTTGAGCCACGGCGACCCCAACCCAGCAAAAGGCGCCCATTTCGTCGCCATTATGGGTGACGGCAGCGCCACCTTCCTGAAAGGCGTCAACGACGTGCTGAAGCGCCTTGGCCCGGAATATACCGCGAAAGTTATCGGCTCCTGCGGCTATTCACGCGGGGAAGATAAATTCATGGGGCCGGCGGATTGGAAATTGAGCCCATCGGCATCACGCGGCGGTGTGGTTGCTGGCGTACTGCGTGATGGCGACTGGAATATCGCCCAAAAGTGGTTAGGTGACAACGGACTGCGCAACA
This sequence comes from Armatimonadota bacterium, assembly GCA_036504255.1. Taxonomy (GTDB): domain Bacteria; phylum Armatimonadota; class Hebobacteria; order CAIYQO01; family CAIYQO01; genus DASXVL01. The sequence continues at coordinate 553 of DASXVL010000027.1, forward strand.
ACCCGGATGAAAAGACCTGGGATCCGGATGCGCTGAACTGGGTCGCCGCCTCCGACTATATTGACGCCGCACAGAAATACGTCGCCGGCTATTCGGAAGAGCGCCCGGTCGTACGCAACGGTAAACGCACGGGCGAAACCAAGCGTGTCACCGTCAACGGCGTGGTCACCTGGACCCCGGGCGACGTGATTGCCGCCCAACAGCGCGGTGGGATCGTCTCCATTGTTTCCACGCGCGAGTATACGTCGCAGATGCCGAACGTCATCATCGGTATCGACAAGTGGATGCGCAACAACCGTGACACGGTCGAAGGCATGCTGCAAGGCATCACGGAAGGCGGCGATCTGGTGAAATCGAACCCGGAGGCGCTGCATCGCGCTGCTGCCATCAGCCAGGAAATCTACCATGAGCAAGGCGCAGATGCGGCTTACTGGGAACGCTATTATAAAGGCGTTCAGGAAAAGGATAAGCAAGGGTCGATCGTCGAACTCGGCGGGTCATCCGTGAATAACCTGGCGGACAACTTACTCCTCTTCGGTCTGGTGCCCGGATCGTCAAATCTATTTGCCGCCACCTACAAGGTATTTGGCGACATCGTCGTTGCGCAATACCCGGAACTGGTGCCGAGTTATGCGCCGGTCTCTGATATTCTTGACACCTCATATCTCCAGAACATCGCCAAACGCGTGGGCAACACCGCGGAGATGGTGGCGTCGGTGAGGCCGAACTACAATTCCAAAAAACAGGTAACCACTGTTGTAAGCCGTAAATCCTGGCATATCCAATTCGCCACCGGTCAGGCATCCTTCACGGCATACGCCCAACAGGACTTGCAGCGACTGCTGCGTGACTTGCTGGTCGCCAGCGGGACAGTGATTGAGATTCATGGCCATACTGACAGCGCCGGCAACCCGGCAGCGAATAAAGCGCTGTCCGAAGCCCGCGCATTCGCCGTACGCAACTGGCTGATGCATCAATCGTCCGTCAACTTCCCGGAAAGTCGCTTCCGTATACACGCGCACGGTCAGGATAACCCCGTTGCGCCGAACGCCACGCAAGCAGGGCGCGCGCAAAACCGTCGTGTGGACATCGTGCTCGGAACGACCTCAGGAGCTGGTAATTAATGGCTGATGAAACACGCCTGGAGGCGGGTATGCCAACGCCCGCCTCCACAGCAAATGTAACACCGGAGCCTTCGGCTCCCGGTACGCCGCGAAAACAACGCGCGCAGCACCCGGCGGGGAAGCGATCATCCGGTTCGTCACTCTTTGCCGCCTTCTTGCCGAACCGCGTGATGTCACCGGGAGCGATGCGCCTCATTATTGTCATTGAGGTCCTCATTGCGCTGGCCATCTGGTGGAACTCACCGTTCAAGGTGTTGCCACGGCCCACGGAAGTGCTCTCGGCGTTAGCTTCTCTCTGGACGACACAGGGCCTTGGCGAGGAATTAGGTACCAGCTTTCGCTTGAACCTGGAAGCGCTCGGCTGGACGGCGCTCATTTCGCTCGCGCTTTCGTATCTCACCGTCTTGCCGGTGTTCCGCCCACTGGTCGCCGCCATCTCCAAGGGCCGCTTCCTTAGCCTGGTGGGATTCAGCTTCGTCTTTACCCTCGTCGTCGGCGGGGGGCATCCGCTCAAGACATCGCTACTCGTCTTCGGCATCACCGTGTTCTTTGTCACCTCGATGGCGTCCGTGCTGGAGCAAATCCCCAAGGAGGCGTTCGACCATGCCCGTACACTGCGTATGAGCGAATGGCGTGTCGTCTGGGAGGTCGTCATTCTGGGCACATTCGACAAAGCCTTTGAGGTGCTACGACAGAATGCCGCCATCGGCTGGATGATGCTCACCATGGTGGAAGGCATTGCCCGTGCGGAAGGCGGCGTGGGGGCGATGTTGCTCAATCAGAGCAAACACTTTCGCCTGGCGGAAGTCTTCGCCATCCAGTTAGTCATTCTCGTCGTCGGCCTGCTCATGGATTATGGCATCGGGGTGGCCCGGCGACTGTGCTGCCCGTATGCTGATCTGACCCTGGAAAAAGCGAGGAAGCGCTAATGTCGAGCACAATTCCATACGAATATAGAGAAACGCTCCTCAGTGTCCAGGGGGTTTCGCTCACCATCGACCAGACGCCTATCTTGCGCGATGTCAACCTGGAGATTAAGAACATTCACCGTCCAGGCTTAACCCAGGGGCAGGTCGTTGGCCTGCTCGGACCGTCGGGAATCGGCAAAACGTGTTTGTTCAAAATTCTCGCAGGTATCGATTTGCCGGATTCCGGTACCGTGCTACTAGAGAACGGGAAACCGGTTGAACGCGGTAAAGTCGGTGTCGTGGCGCAGAATTACCCACTGTTCGCGCACCGCACCGTGTTGAGCAATCTGCTCGTTGCGGGCCAGAGCGCTGCTATGTCGGGGGCAGCGGCGAAAGAGCGCGCGCTTGAAGTATTACAGCGTTTCGGCCTGGCTGAACAGGCGCATAAATATCCCGCGCTACTCTCCGGCGGGCAGCGCCAGCGCGTGGCGATTGCACAGCAGTTCATGTGCAGCGATCATTTCTTGTTGATGGACGAACCGTTCTCGGGATTAGACCCGGTCGCGGTAGCACGGGTCTGTGATTTCATCACCGAGATGGCGGCGTCTGATGAGTTGAAAACGTTCATTGTCGTCACGCACGATATTACGGCGGCCATTGCCGTTGCCGACACCATCTGGGTGCTGGGGCGCGATCGTGATGCGCAGGGAAATATTATTCCCGGCGCGCGAGTTAAGGCCACCTATGACCTTATTGAACGTGGAGTGGCCTGGCATCAATGTGAATGCACCTCACCGGAATGCATCGCCTTGCAGCATGAAATACGCGCATTATTTCCCAAGCTCTGATGAATCATGGAAAGCAGATCACCTGTATGCCTAGCACTACGCCGGTAAAAGAAGCCTTTAAAGAGCGTGCCAACATTATCAGCCTTGCCGCCACGGCGGCGGTATCGGCCGCATGTTTGCATCCTCTGCCACTACTGGTCGGCTTGGTTGCGGAAGCCGCTTACCTGTTGTTCGTGCCGGATTCCGGTTGGTATACCCGGCTGTTGCATGTCCGTAGTGCGATTGAAGCGCAAAAGTGCCGGGAATTGAAGAAAACAGCGACGCTGCCCACCCTCTGTCCCGGAACCCGCGAGCGGTATCTGCGGCTGGAACAGATGAGCCGGCAAATCAGTCAGAAGGCGGAGTGCCAGCAATGGTTTGCGGAAGCGCCGCATAAGTTTGACTATCTGTTGGATAAATTCCTGGTGTTCGCCACCAAAGAAGCGCAATTCTCACAATACCTGGTCTCTGTGCACGAAGAAGTCTGCGGCAGCAAACCTTCACTGCTGAACCGGCATGATGCCATTGGCGTAAATTATCGGCCGACGAAGATGGTCACGCAGGGTATTGAGGCACCGAAACCACCACCCTGCCCACTCGATACCACCGATCCCTGGGTACAGCAAGCCATCACGAATATTCGAGCCAAATACACGCGGGAATCCGAGGAATTGCAGGCCTTGCTCACTAAAGAGCAGGACAGGGATACCAAAGCCGTGTTGGAGAAACGCGTGGAAATTCTGCAACGGCGCGCGGATTTTTTGAACAAAATCGAGAAGGCGCTAACCAACCTCACTCACCAGTTACAACTTTTGGAAGACACCTTCGGGCTCATTAATGACGAGATCAGCGCGCGTTCGCCGGAACAGGTGCTGGAAGACATTAACGACGTCATTTCGCAAACCGATTCCATGGCCCACATCATCGAAGAACTCGCCCCATACGAGCAAATGGTATCACACATCCAGCAGACAGCCTGATGCCGTCCGGCATCGTGGAGGAACACAGACATGAGCTTGAGAGATCAATTCATGAAAGCCGCCGGCCTATTTGTTGAGGTTGACGCGGAGACAGGGGCCACCGCGCCCCCTGCCACGCTGCCGACGCAGACCGGACCGGCGAAAACCGTAGAACACCTCGTGCGGGAAGCTGCGGGGCCTAATCTCGAGGATATTACCGTTTCCGCCTCCACCCTGCCGCCCATTCTGCAGTCAGATGGCAAGCTCGATTTCAGTACGCTCTACCAGCAGGCAGGTGTGCCGGCCGTGCCCTTCAGCGCGGAGCAAACGCTGGACATGCTATCCTCATTACCGAACGAGATTCCGATTGACACCAAACGGCAGACCGTCCGCGCGACATTGAGCGCCATGGGCAAAGCGATCGGCGCGTCCCCGGAGATCATCGTCACCGATGCCTCACGAAAACTCGCCGCGCTCACCGCCTATGTGGATAGCCTGCAAAAGCAGGCGACGGAATTCAGCGCGGCCACCGAACTGGAAATTGTCACGCTGCAAGCGCAGATTACCGAAAAGCGGAAAGCCGTCGACGCCGCCCGGCAGCAGCATTTGGAAGTGGCAAAAATCTGCCATAAGGAAGCCGACCGTCTCGACGACGTGCTGGAATTTTTCAGCTTGGACGTTCCGCCCTCGAAATATGCGGCAGAAAAGAATAGCGCCGGATAACAGCAGAATTACCCTTCGCTCGCCTTTGCACGTGAGCGGCGTACGGGCGTCGGCGGCGCTGGGCGCAGGCTGGGGGGCACGAAGTCGAGGTCGCTCGCCTCACGAATGGCCAGTTCCATTTGCGCAGTGAGAATATCCGGCGGCACCGGGTTCTGGTAGTCGGCCAGGCAGTCGGTCAGCGCCACCTCGGGCGCGCAGGGGTTGGTGCGGATGTGCCGGTAGAGTTTTACCGCGATGGCCTCTGCCGCGCCGGGGGTGAGCAGGATCGGCAGGCGGCGGCGCAGGGCGGCGTCCGGTGTCTCGGGCAGTGTAACATTCCGGCGGGCGGACAGCTTGCGGATAAGCAGGTAGCTTTCCTCCGGCGTCATGGTGGGAAAAAGGGGAATCTTTACGTCGATGCGTCCGGGGCGCTTCAGGTCCACTTCGATGAGGTCGGGGCGGCTGGAGGCGAGCACCCAGAGGATCTTGCCGCGGTTCTTCGTCTGGCTCATCTCCTCCGCCATCATGGAGTAAACGCGGCCGGACAGGCCGGAATCGCCACTGCCCGCGTCGCGCTTGCCCAACGTCTGGTCCGCCTCGTCGATGAAGACGATGCAGCGCCCGAGCGCATGCAGCAGGCGAAATATCTTTTCCAAATTCCCCTCGGTGCTGCCCACCCATTTATCGCGAAAGTTCTTCAGCTTCACGATGGGTACGCTGGCCTCGCCCGCCAGACACTCCAGCATGAAGGTCTTCCCCGTGCCCACCGGTCCACAGAGCAGGTAGCCCATGGGCATGGCCTGCAGGTCATTTTGCCGCCACAGCGCCAGGTCCTGGCGCAGCCAGCTCTTCACCTTTTCCTGTCCCTCGATATCGTCGAGGGTGCGCGATGATTCCATGAATTCGATGAGCCCGTTGCACTCGCCCTCCACCAATTGCTTTTTCAACTGCACCAGGTCGTCGGCGACGAGCGGGTCGTGCGTATACTCCTTGGTCTTCAGTAGCGACTCCACCGCGTGCACCGATGCGCCGGTAAACTGTTCGGCCAGCGCGACCGGGGCCTGCGCGTACTCCTGCAGCGCCGTGGGGTACTGCGGGGCGATCACCGTGAGCACGCGCGCCAACTCCTCTGCCGAGGGCAAGGGCACGCTGATGGTGGCGGCATGCGTGTTATGCGCGAGCAAGGGGTGCAGATCGTTCAAATTTTCGCAGAGCAGGAAGGTCGCCAGCGTATGCCCGGCAAGCATGCTGTCGGTGGACCAGTCGCGGATGAGCAGCGTCAGCGCGTCGAGGTCGTAGATAAAGGAGCCCGTCAGGCTGGGAGCGACCATGTTGGCGTCGCGGATGATGCAGCCCACCTGCGTGTTGCCGCGCCCGAGTTGCGCGAGGTTGGCGCAGTAGCGGAAGTAATGCGTGAGCGTCTCGATGGCTGCGCGCGGCGTCTTAGGCAGCGCGGCGGAGTCTTGCACGCTCGGCCACTGTGAGAAAATTTGTCCGCCCTTTTCCACGTGAATGCCGTTGCCAACATCGTAGCAGAGCACTACGTCGAAACGCGGTAGCAGGACACGCAGCAAAAAATCGTGCAGCGTGCCGAGCTCAAGCGTCCCGCCCTGCGGTAGGAGCAGCCGGTCGTTGATGTTGCCGTGCAGGATGAACTGGTTCGCAGTGGAGCTTTCATAAAGCGTCACGAGCGACTTCGCCCATGCGGGCAGCGGGAGCGGTGTAGTTTGGGTGGTCATGGCAGGGTGATCCATCCTCGAAACGCTTGGTAGGATAAGACGCACGGGTCGCGCTGCGCTCAACGCAGTTGGCACAAGAAAACACAGTCAGACAGCGACCAGATTCCAGGAGCAATCGGCACCTGACCAGCAGCCCAGCCCCAAGTTCGTAGCAAGTCCCCTCTCCTCGGGGAGAGGGGTTGGGGTGAGGGTCGATTTCAGTCCAGCACCGGGCGCGGATGACCCCAGGCCGGGCTGACCCTGGGCACGGCGTCGGCTCCGCTACAGGGGCGTTATGCGCGAGGACAGTCCCCCATCGGCACCTGGTGCGGCACTTCCCCGCAGTGCGACGCACCGAAATCCTACGCCCCCGGCGTCTCCGACACCGGGCCCATCGACTTGCCGCTCGTCGGGTTGGCGGCTGGGGTCTCGACGGACGGCGTGTCCAGCGCAATGCCTTCGCGGGCGGCAAAGTCGGCCAGCGCCTGGTCGGCCAATGCGGTCTGCTCCGCTTCCTTCATTTGAATGCCAGAGGTGTCCAGCGAATCTTTCGCCACGCGGGCGCGGCCGGCCGCTTTGTTGCGCTCTTCCTCGACCACTTCCTGCAGGCGGTTCAGGTTGTCGCCGGAGCCACCGATCTCGCTGATCATCCCCGACGCCATTTCCGTCAACTCGGCCTGTGCTTTCTTGATCTTCATGTCGTCGATGCTGCGCTTCAAACTGTTGATCTTATCGCGCGCCGCCTTCACCGACACGTCGCGCGCCTTGATGAGTTCACGGTAGGTGGCTTCCGAGGCGTCGAGTTGCTTGCGGTTCTCGGCGAGCTCGCTGCTCACCGTCTGCAGGCGCAACGCGTACTGCCCGGCCAGTTCTTTATTACCGGCGCGCAGATTGGCGGTCGCTTTCGCGCGCAACTCCTGCTCTTCCGCTTCGCCGCGACGAATTTGCGCGTTCAATTGTTCGCACAGCGCGGCGTGGGAGGCCAATCCCTGGTTGTATTTCGCGATCTGCACGCGCAGATTTTCTTTTTCCGCCTCAAGAATAGCTTCCGGGTGCTCGCGTTCGATGCCGGAGACAAACAGGCTCATAAAGCCCTTGAAAAGCGTCGCAATCCGTCGAAACATACCGATCTCCCTTGCGTCATGATTCCGTCATAATCGGGCGGCGAACCACCCAGCTTTTCATTTCGCCCACGCAGAGCAATTTCCTATGCGGCTGGGAACATTTGCCGATGTATTTTATCAACGTGCGCTATATCTGTTACGAAAGACAATCGATTGAGACCACTGTTCCGTGCGCCAAAAAGTATGACGTCGCATACCGCCCGGCCGCGACTCCGTCCGCAGGCTGCTAGCAACAGGCCTCACACTTTACTCGTGTGAGGCCTGCGATAGGGTCAAGCTGGCAGCAATGGTTTATTCTGTCGGCGTGGTGTCGTCTGCGCTATGGCCGAGCGCGCGCAGGTCCGTGCCGTGCAGTACACCGATCGACGAATAGACGGCGAGCTTTTGGCGCGAATCGGCGATGTCCAGATTACGCATCTGCAATTGGCCGATGCGGTCCAGCGGCGAGAAGGCCTCTTCATCCACCCGTTCCATGGATAAGCGTTCCGGCTGATAGGTCAGATGCGGGCCCTCGGTGTTGAGGATGGTGTAGTCATCGCCACGGCGCAATTCCAGCGTCACCTCGCCGGTCACGGCACGGCCCACCCAGCGAATGAGCGTATCGCGGAGCATCAAGGCTTGTGGGTCGAACCAGCGCCCTTCGTAGAGCAGGCGGCCGAGCCGGCGGCCTAATGTGCGATAGTTGTCGATGGTGCCTTCGTTGTGAATGGCGCTGACCAGGCGTTCGTAGACAATATGCAACAACGCCATCCCCGGCGCTTCATAGATGCCGCGACTTTTCGCTTCAATAATACGGTTTTCAATCTGGTCCGAAACACCGAGCCCATGCCGACCGCCAACGCGGTTGGCTTCGAGGACGAGATCAACCGGCGACGCAAAGGTCTGGCCATTAAGGCTGACGGGAAGGCCGGCCTCAAAGCGCACCGTGACTTCCTCTGCCGGGATCTCCACCGCTGGGTCCCAAAACTTCGCCGTCATGATTGGCTCGACGATGCGCAAACCATTGCGCAGGAATTCTAATTCCTTGGCTTCGTGGGTGGCGCCCCAGATGTTCGAATCGGTCGAGTAGGCCTTTTCCGCGCTCACCTTATAATCATAGCCATGCGCGATTAACCAGGCGCTCATCTCCTGCCGGCCACCGAGTTCCCGCACGAAATCTTGATCAAGCCAGGGCTTATAGATCTTCAACTGCGGGTTGGCCATGAGACCGTAGCGGTAAAAGCGCTCAATATCATTACCCTTATACGTGGAGCCGTCGCCCCAAATACCGACGCCGTCTTCCTCCATCGCCTGCACTAGGCGCGTGCCGGTGACCGCACGCCCAAGCGGGGTGCTGTTGAAATACGCTTTCCCCGCGGTGGTGATATGGAATGCGCCACACTGCAGCGCGATCAACCCTTCGTTGACCAGCAGTTCGCGGCAATCGATCAACCGTGCGCCTTCTGCGCCATATTCTATGGCGCGGCGGGTGATATCATCGTAATCTTTCTCATCCGGCTGCGCGAGATCGGCGGTATAGCAATAGGGAATCGCGCCATGGTGGCGCATCCAGGCGATAGCCGCCGAGGTGTCCAGACCGCCGGAAAAGGCAATGCCGACTTTGTCGCCCTTCGGCAGCGAGAGTAAAATTTTGTTATTCATAAGGGTTCTGATTCTGAAAAAGGGACGCACACCACAGCCAACGCGCACAAGAAAGCACCGCGTCACCATGCTGGCGGCTTGCACGTACAATTTGTAAGCGCAGGCTGTATGCATTCTATCAAAAAGAGCCATCAAAGGGCAACATTGCCGCGTAGCGGCTCCCCTGCGGCGCTCGCTGTCTCCCAAAGCGACTTGACGTTTTTCGTAGTAATCCGTATATTTGAAAGCAGCCTCACCCATTGGTTTACTAATATGATGATTTTCTGCCCGTCCGAGCTGCATATGGTCGTAGTCAATATTACGGAGACATAAGCGTGCATCCGGGCAGTTTTGCTATCACTTTTCCACCCCTCCCGGATCTCCGCGAGGGGTTTTACCATTTCCGGGAGGTCAACGCGTGACGCGATACACGGACTATGACCCGTTCGCCTGGGTCTACAATCGGCATTTTGGGACATACACGCTACGGTTTTGCCCGATTCTCGAAGCATTGGTGCTGCCGGAGCTTGCCCCGCATGCACCGGTGATGGATCTCTGTTGCGGCACGGGACAGTTGGCACGCTGGCTCACCGAGCGTGGGTATTCCGTCACCGGGATTGATGGATCGGAAGCAATGCTGCACTTCGCCCGCGAGAACGCACCGGAGGCATCCTTTGTGCTGGCGGATGCCCGCTCATTTACCGTGCCATCCACATTTCATGCAGTGGTTTCGACCTCCGATAGCCTGAATCATCTCCTCTCACTTGAGGAATTAACGGCGGCGTTTCGCAACGTCTATACCGCCCTGATACCAGGTGGCGTCTTTCTTTGTGACATGAATACCCACGAGCACTTACCCAAGCTGGGAACCGGGGAAGTCAACACCAGCATCGTTGAGGATGATCATGCCTTTATCATGCGCACGCGTTATGACACGGGGACCCGGTTGGCCTATTGGGATTTGACGCTCTTTCGCTTGCAGAATTCCTGGGAGCGTGCGGACTTGACGCTGATCCAGCGAGGGTACGAAGAGACCGAAATTTGCCAGGCGCTTGTTGAGGCCGGGTTCTCCGATGCGCGCGTATTTGACGCGGCGCGCTGCCCGGAAGGGCTGGCGTCATTGCCGTGCGGGAGAGCATTCTTTATGGCATGGAAGGAGCAACCATGAAGACACTACCTGCTCGATCAATATTTCGCTGAGGGCCGACGGGAGATGCCCATGTGCGGCGGGGTGGTGATAAATTACCATCGCACACTGTCCACCGTTCTCTGCGCCTTTCTCGACGCGGGATTTACCGTGACCGGCATGCAGGAGCCGAAGCCGACAGCGGAGCAGTGTCTCCGCTACCCGGACGTCGAGGATCTGCTGCGCGTGCCGTTATTTGCCATCTACCAATTTGCGAGACCGCTGCCTTAGCCATCGCTCGGGGGGACATCATGCTTACCTTTCAATTTGACGCGGCAACACATGCCCGCATGTTGCGAGCATCAGATGTTTGCAGCGGCGGTGGGGCTCCAGCACAGTTTGGAAGCCGATGTAGGGCCGCAGCCCGGAGTCGCGCTCGGCGTATCGCGAGAGGCATCTCCGGAGATGCGCCATCGGCAGGCTGAGCGCGACTGCGGTCGGCTTCCAAACGGTGCTGTTTACTCTTGGATGCGCGATCCCCAGGCCGGCATTCGGTGTACTGAAACGCTCGTTGGTGTGGTCGGGCTGCGTGGGCGCGACACCCATTTATGATGCTGAAGCGTACGAAGACCAAAGGATTGATCACGGGCCTGTCCCGCTATCGTTGACGATTGGAGGAAGTGATGATCTTTCAACACCCGCTGACCGAGGATACTGCACTGCGCCTGCTGGAACCCCGGCATGCCGAGGAATGTTTTGCGCTGATCGATGCCAACCGTGCACGTCTGCAGATCTGGCTGGACTGGGTTGAGCGCACAAACTCGGTTGATGACAGAAGGGCGTACTGCAAACTGGCCCTTGAGCAATGTGCTCAAGGGAGGAGCCTGGTCGTCGGCATCTGGCATCGTGGCCGCTTCGCGGGCACCGTCGGATTGGAAGACATCAATACGTTCGCGGGCACAGCGGAGATCGGCTATTGGCTGGGAGAGGAATTTCAAGGTCATGGCCTGGTGACGAATACGTGCCGCGCCATCATCGCGCATGCCTTCGGCACACTGGGATTGAATCGTCTGCAGATCCGTGTCCAGCCCATTAACTCGCGGAGCCGCGCCATTCCGCAAAGATTAGGCTTCCGACGTGAAGGCACCTTGCGCCAAGTCGGACGCATACTCGATAATCGGATCGATCTGGAAGTGTATTCCTTGCTGCGTGAGGACTGGGCTGGCGCTGCCGCGCCCATCGCCTTTACCCATCCACTCACCGATGACGCCGAATTGCGCCTGGTGATGCCACAGGATGCGGAACCACTCTTTGCCCTTGTCGAGCAGAATCGCGAGCATTTGCGCTGGATGATCTTCACCGAAGGCACGAAAAGTGTCGAAGACATCCGGAGCTTCATACGGCATACGCTGCAAGAGATGGCCGAAGATAAGGGGCAGAGCGTGGCCATCGTCCATCACGGCCGCCTGGCGGGCATTTTCGGGGCTGGCGGGATCGACAGGAACAGCCAGAAGGTCGAGATTGGCTACTTGGTTGGCTGAGGAGTTCCAGGGCAAGGGACTGATGACTCGTGCAGGGAAGAAGGTGTTGACACACCTGTTCGAGACGGCTGGCCTCAATCGGATTGAAGTCCGCTGCGATGTCCGCAACAGCCGCAGCCGGGCGCTGGCCGAGCGCCTGGGGTTTGTGTATGAAGGCACCAAACGACAGGCAGACAAGATCGGCGGGGAGTTCGTTGATATGCATTACTTCGGTTTGCTGCGGGAGGAATGGGAGGCACGGCGATGCCGATAAGCATCCGTGAAGCAGCGGTATCGGATCTCACGATTCTATATACCTTATACCAGCAACTCCATACTGGAGAGACAGAAACCACGCTTGATGACATTTTTCGGGCATTTGAAATGATGCGCGCTCATCCGGGATGCGAGGTGTTTGTCGCAGAGCAGGAGGACAGGGTGGTCGGCACCTTCGTCCTCTCCGTCCTGCCCAACATGACGCGCCATGGGCGACCGGCGGCGATCCTGGAGAATATCGTAGTTGATGAGGCGCACCGGGGCAGGGGATCGGACGGGCGATGCTGGAATATGCACGCGACCTGGCGCTGTCGCGTGGGTGTTATAAACTGTCGTTAACATCCAATGCAGTACGCGAAGAGGCGCATGAATTCTATCGGCGATGCGGCATGGCGCAGCATGGGGTGAGTTTTCGCGATGCGTTATAACTTTCCACTCATCAATCAACAACTCTCCATTCGCCTGGATTGCGATTTAGCGGCGGTGACGCCTGGTAAGGTGACCGTGGTAGAAACACCGCGTCGCCTGGCCGCCGAAGAGCATTTTTCGTATGTGCGGGCGCTGTGGTGGATGTGGCTGGCGGATGGGCGGTCGGTGTTGAGCGTGCCGCCGGGTGTTGGGCCGGAGATTGCGGCATTGATCGCTGGCATCGATGACCCGCACTGCGTGCATGATCCTGCGCTGGCGATGGCGCTCCGGGGGGCGATTGATCGTGCGCTAGGCAAGGCCGGTCTGCCGGGGACGCATCAGGTGTTCACCGATTACAGTTTTGCCTGTAATGCCGATCTGCTGCGGCGCTATAGCGGTGGTGACTGCCGGCGGCTGACGAATGCCATGCTGCCCCATGCGGACGACCTCTGGTGGCCGGTGCCCTGCATTAACGACAGTATCGCGTACGGTGTGCTGGTAGGCGACGTTGTGAGCGCCATCGCCTACGCTCACCGGACGGCGATCATGCCCGGACAGGTAGTCGATGTCGCCGTCTGCACCGCAGAAGCGCACCGTCGGCGTGGGTATGCCCGAACGGCGGTATCAGCCCTGGTGGCGCATGCGGCGTGCACGGGCGGGGAGGCGCGCTATACCTGTGATGTCGATAATCTGGCCTCGATCGCGACAGCGCGCAGCGTGGGCTTTGTGGAGTATGGGGTCAGCCTGTCGCTGCTGGCCCCAGCAGGTGGGAGTGGCTAATCGATGAAGTATCTTATCTGGGATTTTGACGGCACGTTGGGTTATCGTGAGGGTGGGATGTGGGCCGCGACGCTGTTTGAAATTTTGCAGCAGGAACTGCCTGCGTCTCCGGTCACCATGGAGCAACTGCAGCCTAATTTGCAAGCAGGGTTTTACTGGCATGCGCCGGAGACTCCGCATACCGCTATCGTCGAGGCGGCACAGTGGTGGGAGACTCTCAACCAGCGCTTCGCGCATGCCTATATGGCGGTTGGTATTGATGAAACGGTCGCATGGCACATGGCGCGGCGCGTGCGAGAAGTATATCCTGCGTTGCCACACTGGCGACTGTTTGCCGATACACTGCCGGTACTTGACCGGTTAACTGATCTAGGCTGGATGCATATCATCCTGACCAACCATGTGCCGGAATTCCCAACCATCTTCCAGCATTTGGGGCTCACTTCGCGCTTTGCAGCAGTCTTCAACTCGGCGCAAACAGGTTACGAGAAACCGCATTTACAGGCCTTCCGTAAAGTGCTGGACTTCATTGGGAAACCTGAAGCCGTCTGGATGATCGGCGACAGCTACACCGCCGATGTGCTTGGGGCAGAAGCGGTTGGTATACCAGGAATCTTGGTGCGTAAGCCACACATCGGTGCCAAGTATTGTTGTGAAGCTCTCTCGCAGGTGGAAGGCATTGTCGGGCGGGGCGTTGCTTTGCCGCAAGGAGCGCGATATGATCCCTCAATCCAATGAAATCTGTCTGCGGTTTATCGGTGGATTATTGGTAAATACTTATGATGCCGAATATCGCTGGTTCACCCAAAACTTCCATCGTGTGATGCATGAGGTGCGCCATACCGGCGAAGTGATACACTTCGTCCGCTATGGAAGCCATCGTATCCAATTTGCCGGAGTTGAGGTCGAACAGATCGTGGATATTCCCGACGGGTTGGTTGCCTGGGAATTCTGCGATGACACCTGGACCATGCGGCGGGCATCCGGGGAGATCACCTGGCAGGCGCCGATTACCTGGCAATGGCGCTCGCTGTCTGCTAACGGGCGGTGGCTCGGTGAGTTTTCCGCGCGGTGTCCAGCGGAATGGGGCGGCGGTTGGTATGATTTTCAGCTCACCGCCAACAGCTACGTCAAACCGGACGCGCCGTGTGAGGACGAGATCACGCTGGCCGAGGCTGATCCCCGTTGGCCGCAGCAATACGCGGAATTCGCCGTCTGGCTTCGCGAGGCGCTGGGGCCGGAGGTGGCGGTGCGCATCGAGCATTACGGCAGCACGGCCATCCCCGGCATCCCGGCGAAACCGGTTATCGACGTGCTGGTGGAGGTGCCTTCCTTCACCGTGGCCCGGCAATGCGTGCTGCCGCTGCTGCACGGCGAGGCGTGGGAGTACTGGTGGTACCATGACCACATGCTCTTCATCAAGCGGCAGGCATTGCTGGGCCGGCGCACGCATCATATCCACCTGGCGCCCGCCGGGCATCAACTCTGGGAGGGCCTGGCGTTTCGCGACTACCTCATCGCCCACCCCGAGGTGGCGGTACAATACGCCGCGCTGAAACGGGAGTTGGCGGTAACGTACCGGGAGGACCGGGAAGGGTATACGCAGGCAAAGACGGCGTTTGTGCAGGAAATGACGGCAAAGGGACTCAAGGAGACAGCATACGATGGAATTACGTATTGAACCGTATACCGAGTTATCATTGCTTCCCAATATCTGTCAATGCTGCCTGTATTGGGAGCATCCACGGCTATTCAAAACGCATCCCGAAATAGAGAGGGCCAAATCGCTGAAACGGGAATGGGTAGGTAAGCGTGGGGGAGCCACGGCTTGGGGATTCGTGGCCTATGCCAATGACGCGCCTGTGGGGTTTTGCCACTGTGCTGCAGCGCCATTCTTCCCCATGCTTCGCGAGTATCACTGCGGCGATGCATCGCCGGACAGTCTGTTTATTGCCTGCTTATACATTGCTCCTTCCGTGCAGGGACATGGTATCGGGCAGCGATTGCGCGCACGTGTTGAAGAACAAGCGAACGCTGATGGGTTCACAGCTGTTGAGACCATCGCTCGTAGAAATTGCACAAACAACCCATCCGGCCCAGTGTCGTTCTGGCAGAAAAACGGCTATGCCATTTCGACTTACCATGACGAGTTCGCATTGATGAGGAAAGAATTGCTATGAATCCGTTACGCTGCATCATCTTTGATTTCGCCGGTACCCTCAGTCCCACGCCGTATTTCTGGCCGTTGGGCGCGGACTTTTGTCGTGTAGTGACCGAGGCCATCTTCACCGGGGAGAATAAAACGCGTTGGGCCGGTCCCTGGTGTTGTGGCACGCTCTCTTCGGCGGAGATCGCCGACTATCTCGCCCCGCTGACAGGCATCACACCCGAGCGCATCCTCGCCGGGTTGGATGCAGGCTGCGCCGACCTGCAACTAAACCCGGCTATCTGGCGCTTCGCGCAAGCGCAGGGGGCGCAGGGGGCGCAGGGGCGGCGTACCGTGTTGGCCACGGTGAACATGGATGTCTTCAGCCGTGTGGTTGTTCCCGCGCACGGCTTTGACCGGGTGTTCGATGTGGTGGTGAATTCGGCGGAGTATGGCACGGAAGATAAGAACGCCCTGTGCGAGATTGCCATGGCGCAACTGGAAGGCTGTACCTTCGCCAACAGCCTGCTGATTGATGACCGGGCAAAATATCTTGACGCCTTCCGGGCGCGCGGGGGCATGACATATCAGTACACGACGGACGAGGCGTTCGCGGAGTGGGCGAAAGATTGCTGAACCTTGATTTGCGTGATTTGAGGATTACCATGATGGACCACGCCAATCACGGTAATCCATTAATCATGCCAATCACGGTTCAGACATCACAATACAAAGGAGTAAACGATGCGAAAAGTTACGGTTTGTTTGTTTTTCCTTCTCCTGGCCATGGCATCCTGGGCGGGTGAGAGCTGGCAATTCACCATATTGCATACCAATGATCTGCATGGCTGGATGCTGCCGTTCGATTACCAGACCACCAATGCCCGCTTCATGCAAAACGAGTTTGTCGATGAGCGCTATGTCCAGGCGAACGCTGGCGGGCTGGCGCGGCGGGCGACGCTTATCGCCGGTTTGCGGAAAACGATTGATCATTCGTATGCGTTGATCGATACCGGCGACACCTTTACTCGCGGCCCGTGGCACAAACAATTTTATGGTGTCCCGGAGATCGCCGTCTACAATCAATTAGGCTACGACATGCTCTGTGTGGGCAACAACGAATTCAAAGCCACGGGCAGTGTCGACGCGCAGCAGATCATGCTCGGCCTGATGCGGCAAAGCCAATTCCCCTGGCTGGCGGCCAACCTGACGGTGTGGGACACCGGGGTACCGGTGGAGGGCATACATCCGTATATCGTGCGGCGCTACGGCGCGGTGCGCGTGGGCTTTCTCGGGTTGACGGCTCCTCGTTCGAAAGACTACCCGCAGACGAAGGGATGGACCATCAGCGAGCCCATCGATGCGGCCAAACGCTGGGCGCCCCTCGCGCGCAAGGAGTGCGATCTCTTGATCGCCGTCACCCATCTCGGCACGGATCTCGATAAGCAACTGGCCGCGCAAGTGGCGGGGATTGATGCCATCGTCGGCGGCGATTCGCATACCTTCATACCGACGCCGATCATGGTCGCCAACCCGCAAGGCGTGCAAGTGCCCATCGTGCAAGCCGGAGCCTATGGCGTGTGCCTTGGACGCCTCGACCTGACCTTTGAGAAAACAGACGGCTGGCATCTCACCCAGACGGTTGGCAAACTCATCCCGGTCGATGCAAAGGTGCCGGAAGATCCACTCATCAAGCGCCTGCTCGAACCATGGATCGCGCCTGCTGTGCCGGCAAAGATCGGCCTCTGCCCGAGGTTGTCCTGGGCGGCATAAGGCGGGAACGATAATACCTTTTGGAAGGGCTCGAGCGCAGCGAGTCCCGCCGCTCCCAACTCTCTGAACCGTGATTTGAGGATTGGCATGATGGAGCCACGACAATCACGCCAATCCTCAAATCATGCAAATCACGGTTCAGAATGAGTGCACTCACTGCTAATGCAGGCCGTGCATGTGTTCCATAACGGAGGGCCGATGACAGCAATGCTTCTGCTACGTGAAAGGACAGGACAATGACACCACTCCGTTTAGGCATCATCGCTTCGCACGGCGGCAGCAACCTGCAAGCGATCATCGATGCTGCAAAAACAGGGAGGTTGCACGCCGTCCCATGCGTCGTAATCAGCAACAATGGGGACTCGTATGCACTGAGACGGGCACGGAACGAAGAGATTCCCGCCTATCATTTGAGCGCACGGACGCACGCGGAGCCGGAAGCGTTGGATGAGGCGATATTACAGGCGTTGGTGACGCATGCGGTGGAGGTGGTCGTCCTTGCCGGTTACATGAAGAAGCTCGGTCCCAGGACACTTCATCACTTCAGCGGGCGCATCCTGAATATCCACCCGGCGCTGCTGCCCAAATATGGCGGGCAAGGCATGTACGGCCGTCATGTGCATGAGGTGGTGCTGGCCGCCGGGGAGAAAAACAGCGGTGTGACCATTCACCTCGTCGGCGAGGACTACGATACCGGCCCGATCATCGCCCAATGCGAGGTGCCGGTATGTGCGGGAGATACCGCTGATACTCTTGCGGAGCGCGCGCTCCAGCGGGAGCATACGTTTTATGTGGAAACGTTGCAGGGGATCAGTGCAGGGAGCATCAAGCTTCCCGGCCTGATAATGGAGCTCTCATGACGCATATTCAGGGACAACTCGGCCAACGCATCATGATCATCGGCTGCGGCGGCGCGGGGAAATCGACGTTGGCGCGGCTGCTTGGGGAGGCGCTTGGCTTACCAGTTATCCATCTCGATGCCGAGTATTGGCAACCGGGCTGGGTGGAAACGCCAAGGGATGAGTGGCAGCGTACTGTCGAAACACTGGCGCAAGGTGACCGCTGGATTATCGATGGTAATTACAACGGTACGCTGCAGACACGCTTACAGCAGGCAGACACGGTGCTCTTTTTAGATTACCCCTGGTGGCTCTGCCTCTGCCGGGTGTTGAAACGGTGGCTCATGTATCAGGGGCGCACGCGGCCGGATATGAATCCCGGGTGTCACGAGCGTATTGACGGGGCTTTTATCAAATGGGTCTGCGTGGATTTCCCACGTCGCTCTCGTGCGCGAATTCTTCAGTTGCTGAACGAACACGGCGCGCACGCACAGGTTATTAGTCATCGCTCGCCGCACGCAACTGGGCGATGGCTGCGATCAGTCTCTGCCGCGCAGGAGAAGGAAGATGCATCAGAAAATCAGGCCTAAGGTTATCCTTATCGGCGGTGCGCCGATGGTCGGAAAATCGACGGTCGCGCGCAAGCTGGCGGCGCGGTTGGAGTATGCTTGCCTGTCTACCGACGATATCGGGCAGGCCATCGGCGCGGTGACGACGGCGCAGAGTCACCCGGCGTTTCATGAGATGGATGGCCTCGACTACCGGGAGTATTACGCCACTCGCTCGGTGGATGATCTCATAGCCGACGCCGAACGCCGCCATGCCGCCCTCTGGCCAGCCATCGCACAAATGATCATCGCTCATGCCACCTGGGGTGATCCGATGGTACTGGAAGGCTGGGCGTTGTGTCCAACGCGGGTGGCGCAACTGGGCTTGTCGAATGTCGCTTCCCTCTGGCTGGTGGCCGATGATGACGTGCTTGCAGCCCGTGTCCGCGCTGCCGTTGACTTCTACACCGGGGCAGCGGATGAGGAAGCGATGATTCGCCATTTCGTGACACGGAGCCGGTGGTATAATCGCTTGGTATGCCAACAGGCTGGCGATCTTGGTTTCCCGATTATCCCAGTAGTGCTCTCTGATGATAGCGAACGAATGGTCACTCGATGCAGGAAAACCCTGGAGGATCACTATAGCCTACCAAACGTATGAGCAGGCGGCGGTCGCACGGCAATACCAATCGTCAGCTACGTTCAACGCGCGTGCTGCGCTGCACCAGCGTTTCAGCACGGATCCGGGGTGGCACGCCTGGGTGTTTGCTCAGTTCGACCTTCCCGCCGAATGTCGCATTCTGGAAGTTGGGTGTGGGCCGGGGAGGTTATGGCAGGAAAATCGCGCGCGTATTCCGGCGGGGTGGCGTCTTACCTTGACGGATATGTCGGCGTCCATGCTGGCGGGAGTGCGGGAACGTGTCGGGGATCTCACGCAGTTGGAGTGTATCGCCCAGGTTGATGTACAGACGATCCCGTATGAGGATGCTGCCTTCGATGCGGTCATCGCGAACCATATGCTGTACCACGTGCCGGAGTTCGCAACAGCCATGCGGGAGATCAACCGCGTGCTCAAGGCCGACGGGACACTCTATGCCACCGCATGCGGCAGTGACCATATGCGGGAATTCTGGGAGGTACTCACTCCCTTCGTCGTGGATATGCGCGAGCGCATGGATCAGCAGGAATGTCTCGAACGTTTCTCCCTCGAAAATGCGCCGTCACGCCTTGCGCCCTGGTTCGCCGATATGCAGGTGCGCCGCCACCGGAACGCATTGGTCGTCACCGAGGTCGAGCCCCTCGTCGCTTACGCGCAGTCGATAGCCACCGGTGGCGAACCGGTACTCTGTGACGAGCGATTAACGGAGTACCGGACGTTGGTCGCGGAACGTATTCGCCGCGAGGGAGCGTACCACATCACCAATAACAGCGGGATAGCCATCGCCCGGAAAGGATAATCCGTATGAATATTATGCGCTATACCGACGCTCACGCCTTTTGCGACAGGGTATTGCCCTTCCTCTTGCAACGTGAGGCGGAGAATAATCTGATGATCGGTATTATCCTCCGCCTGGCGGAGCGTACCGCGCGCTGGGGAGATGAGCCGCCGGTGCTGTGTGCAGTGGAGGAGAACGGCGCGGTGATTGCCGCCGTGACACAGACGCCGCCGTTCAATGTCATCATCACCCACATGGATGCGGCGGCGGTCACCGCGGTGGCGCGGCAGTTCGCCGCTGAGGAGTATGCCTTTCCGGGTGTGCTGGGACCGTCGGCCGTGGTCGAAGGTTTTACACGGGCCTGGAGCGCCATCACCGGTCTGCGCGCGGAGCGCGAACGGGGCATGGGCGTGTATCAACTCGACCAGGTGAACCCACCGCCGGCGCCCTCCGGCTGCTGCAGCGTGGCGACGGAGGACGATGCTGACCTGTTACTGCGCTGGCATCGTGAGTTCCATGAGGAGATTGGTCTGCCAGGGCATGACGTGGAGCATACCGTGCGCTCCATCATTGCGGAACGCCGCTATCTGCTCTGGCGCGATCCCGAGCCGGTGTCGGTGGCTGCCGTCTGCGGGCCAACGCCCCACGGCATCCGCACCAGCGGTGTCTTCACCCCGCCGAGCTATCGCGGTCGCGGGTACGCGAGCGCGAATGTGGCGGCGTTAAGCCAGCAACAGCTCGATGCGGGACGCACGTTCTGCTATCTCTTCACCAACCTGGAGAACCCGATATCGAATAGCATTTACCGCAAGATCGGCTATCGGCAAGTGAGTGAGTTCACGGAGTACCAGTTTGCACTGATGCAGGAGTAATCACCATGGAGACCAGCGTCGCCAGTGGCTTCTACAACGCAGCCGGCGTAGCGCCGCGTAACGACCCGGAGAGCGAGGCATCTCGCTTTGCGGTAGACCGTTTTCGCGCCCAGTTGGCGCGCACCATCACGCCCGGCATGCGGGTGTTGGATTTGGGGTGCAACACCGGTCGCTTCGTCTTTGCGGCAGAGGAGTTCGGGGCGGTCGCCACCGGCATCGACTGCGCCGCGATTCCCCTTGCACATGCCCGTGCGGTGGCACAACGACGCGGCAGCCGGGCACAGTTCGTGGAGGGTGATTACACCGCATTGCCCTTCCCACCGGCATCCTTTGATGCCGTGCTCTTCATCAATAATATCGTCGAGTGCTCCTACGATGACGCCGATATTCTGCTACGGCAACTACCGGTAATCCTGGTTCCCGGTGGCATGTTCTGCCTCACCCTGCCGGATTACCTGGCGCAACACCAGCTAAATGGACGCAACTTGCTGTGCTTCGACCGCGCTACCGGGAGATGGGATACCTCCAGTGACATCCCCGGTCATGGGATGGTGCCGCATCATGCCTACTTCTGGACCGCCGCCTTCGCGGAGTTTGTCTGCGCACGCTATCTCGTCTTGCAGGAAGAAGAAGCGTTGGAGGGAGGATTTCATTGGATGGTCTTTCGGAATGAGACGTAAAATCAGGACAGCCCTTGTAGTGGAGCTTCGCTAAATACCGTGCCCCTCTCCACGGGGAGAGGGGCACGGTATAGGTGAGGGTCGCAGGCCATAGGCTCATTTGCGGTAGTAATCTTAGGGAGCCAGGTCGATGTGCGCGCGCATGGTATTGTGACGAATGACCTGACGTACCGTGTACGCCGGCTTATCTTGCGATTCGTGGTAGGTACGCACGAGCAACTCGGCGATCAGCCCCAGCAGAATGCACTGGAACCCCAGCGTGAAGAGCATGGCGCTTAACGCCAGCAACGGGGAGCGGATGAGGTGCGCCTCCGGATCTGCCATATGCAGCAGGCGATAGGCGATGATCCCCAGCAGCGTCACTACGCTGGCCCCAATTAAGCCCAGCCCGGCGCCGCCAAAGAGATAAATCGGCTTATTGGCATAGCTGGTCAAAAATTTCACGGTGATGAGGTCGAGGACGACCTTGCCAATGCGTTCCAAGCCGTATTTGGCCTTGCCGAATTTGCGCGCATGATGGCGTACCGGCACTTCGACGATCTTCGCGCCGACCGATTTCGCATAGGCGGGAATGAAGCGATGCATTTCACCGTAGAGGCGAAAGCCGGTGATGACCTCGCGACGGTACGCTTTCAACGAACAGCCATAGTCATGCAGATGCACGCCGGTGACGCGGGAAATGAGGCCATTAGCGATACGCGAGGGCAGCGTGCGCGTCATGAAGGTATCCTTGCGCATCTCGCGCCAGCCGCTCACCACGTCATACCCCTCGTTCAACTTGTCCAGCATCATGGGGATGTCGGCGGGATCGTTCTGCAGGTCGGCGTCCATGAGTACGATCACGTCACCCTGCGCGTGGTCGATCCCGGCGGACATCGCCGCGGTTTGCCCAAAGTTGCGCCGGAACGCGACAACGACGATATGCTCGGGATCTTCCTCCGCCAAGCGTTCCAAAATGGCCAGACTGCCGTCGGCGCTGCCGTCATCGACTAACACCGCCTCCCAGGCAAAGTCGTGGCCATCCAACGCGGCGTGCAATGCCTGGTGCAGGATGAGCAGACTCTCGTCTTCGTTGAATATTGGAATGACAATTGAAACGTTCACTGATCGCTCCTTGGTATCGCCCTACAAGTGCAGGAATGGTGTGGTAACGTGGGAGGCTGGTTACCGCCGAGTAGTATACTACGGAACCCTCGCAGGCGGCTAGCATGTACGTCGGTGGCATTATGTATAGGTAAAGATCAGGTGTTGGTTAATTTGCGCTTTTCGCAGGGATGCGGAAACAGCCACGAAGTGGCGTAAGCTACTAGCCAGGGTGCGGCACGACGCCGCCCCTGGAAAGGTGGCAACCAATAAAAACACGCCGACATGGAAGTCGGCGTATGCTCGTAGGACGCGATCAGCCATCCTAACTTATCGCTTCCTGCGAGAGTTACGCCGACCTCCTGTCGGCGTGATCTCTTGTCGGCCCGATTCCAGGAGCGGCATCGTGCCGCACCCTGGCTAGTGGCTCCTCGCCCTTTTCAGGGCTCTGTTCCGCATCCCTGCGGAACAAATACGAGTACATATTCCCCTCTTCGCATGAGTCGCCCCCAAAAAACGGCCTGACGCTCACGGTGACGCCGGCGTTTGGAAAAACTGTCTCCCCTACTCGCTTGACAGAATTAGTATTGCGTAGTAATTTTTAGCATAGGTAATGATTATAACGACGTGTGATTCAGCTTATCCGGAATATGGCGCGGGGGAAGGGCAACTCGAACGATTAGTCGAGCTGTTCGGCTCCTACGTCTCGACGGTGCTCATCGGGCGTCTGCTCGATGAGGAGACGGATGGCGTCACCCCGGCGCAACTCGATGCGCTCAGTTTTCTTGAGCGGCATGGCGGGTGCTCGGCGAAAGCGCTCTCCGAGGGGTTACGCATCAGCATCCCCTCCTCGACGCGCCTGGTGGACCGGCTCGTGCGCAAAGCGCTGGTGGACCGGCGCGAGAGCGGTGTCGACCGGCGGCTGGTGATATTATCCGTGACCCCGGCGGGGCGCGCCGCCTTGCGCGCGGTGCGCGAAGCGCACGTGGCCGGGTTACGCCAGGCGTTGAGTACGTTCGCGCCGAGTGAACGTGACACGTTGCTGCAACTCTTGGAGCGTCTGCTGCTGGCGGCGCTGAACGATGTAAAGACGGTAGAGGATTGTTGTCTACGCTGCGGCTCGGAACATGACGGGGGCTGCGTTGTCAACGAAGCACATATCGCGCTGGTGGGCAAACCCATCGCGCATCCATAACGTAAATGCCGCGTCCCCGATATGCGGGAGTGAGTGAGGTACACCATGCCACAGTATAGTGAAAAAGTGATGGAGCATTTCAGCCATCCACGCAATGTCGGTGAGATGCCGGATGCCGATGGCATCGGCACGGTCGGCAACCCGGTCTGCGGGGACGTGATGAAGATGTATATCAAAGTCAAAGATGACATCATCACCGACGTCCGCTTCCAGACCTTCGGTTGCGGCGCGGCTATTGCGACGAGCAGCATCTCGACGGAGATGATCAAAGGCAAGTCGCTCACGGAAGCGTTGACCATCTCCAACAAGGCCGTGGCGGAAGCGTTGGACGGCCTCCCGCCCATGAAGATGCACTGCTCGCTGCTCGCGGAAGAGGCGGTACGCGCGGCCATCGACGACTATCTAAAAAAGACCACCGGCGTCGGCCTGCCCGAGGAGCATAAGTGTGCGGGCACGGGGTGCGCGTGCGGACACGGGGCGCCGGTAGAGGCGTAACAGCCCATCCATAATATTGCAGGCAGACACGGGCGCTCAGCTACTGAGCGCCCGTGTTGCGTGTCGCTGGTCCGCGCTGCTTGAAGTCGTTAATTGCGGGGAAGGTCAGACAAATAAAACTATCAATATTTACGCCGTCAGATAATAGCGGCAGGAAAGCATAAAGAGACGGTGAATCGTATACGGTAACAGAGCCAGGCAGCTTGAGGGGGTGGACTTTGGATGTGGACACACCGAATGTGGCGAAGGTACGGATCTCGCCGGAAGTCGCGCTGATCGGGACGTTGCTCTTGCTGGGTGGCATTCAAGGGGCGATCAGCGGTTCGGAATCAATTGCGGTGACCCTGACACACCGCTGGGAATTCCAGACAGGGCAATTACCTGTTGCAGTCATCAGATTCCTCTTGAGCCTGGCAACTATCGCCGTCAGCATCGGGCTGCTGCGCGCCGCGCCGTGGGGGCGACGAAGTACCATCGTGGTGCTCTGGGGAGCAGTGGTCTTCCAACTGCTCTCGCGGTCATTGCTGATGATACACGAGCCGTTTCTACGCATATTACGGCTCGCAAGGCTGACGGATGCCCTCCCATATGCGCTGTATCTGCTCGCGCTGAGTGCGCCCGCTTTTCTGGCAAGCATATCGGTATCTTGCCAAAGGTTTTTTGCCAGATTGGCGTCATATGGCCGATTTTTGCTGACCATGACTCCTGCCGGACTAGCACCCCCAGCAGATACCGATGCGGTACTGCTGGATCGCCGCACTCCCTCTGCTCCTTCGTATGCTGCGTTACCCGTGCCTTTGGCTCTGGTAGCTTTACTCCTCTGCGCTTGGGCGCTTGCCGATCTCAACGCGTTGTGGGGCAGTTTACCTTCTTCGCTACAAGATCTGGTGAACAATCAGTTCTCCTGGAAGATGCCATTTCTCGTGCTACAAATCTTTGTGCCTATGCTCGGCTATCTGATCGCCGGCATTGCGTTGCTCGCTCGTGCCTCCTGGGCGCGCACATTGGCGGTCGTCGTCCTGTGGTTGGGGATTCTTTCGAAGCTCTCACCTTTCCTACAGCTCCAAGCATATTTGACCCCGTCGCTGCTGCTTACTAGCGTGGGAATTCTTCTCATATCCTTGCACATCGGGCTGTCAGTGGCGGTGTTGGTGACCGTGCTGGTCTTCCTGCGACGCACGCCCTGGCCGATTCAGGCAGCAACAGGGGCCGAGCAGACCACAGGGGTGGGCGATAGGTAAAGCTGGTGACCGCCTCCTGCGATCATTCGCCGACGTCCATGTCGGCGGTAATTATGGGGCGGCGCTGTTCCGCATCCCTGCGGAACAAAAACGGCATTTCCCTTGCACCTATCGGAACAATTAACTAAGCGCCGGGAAGGCCGGGTCGTCGGCAGTGGGTGTCGTGCCGATGGCGACGAGGCTGAGACTGAGGTCGCGCAGCGCGTCGATGGCGGCGCGGAGCTCTGCGGCTTCGCCGGATTCCAGCGCCTGGCGCATGCGCACGAGCCCGCGGTCCAGCCGCACTAATTCCTGGATGGGCACAGCGTTACCCAACTGATCGAGACGGGCGTTGACCGAGGCCAGCAACTGCTCGCCCTGGCGGCGCTGGGTGGTTTCCTCCAGGATTTCCTGATCGATTTTGGCGAAGAGTTCCGCCTCGTTGATCATGGCCTGCACATCCGCCTCACTGAGCCCGGAACTGGCGGTGACCACCACTTGCTGGCTCACTCCCGTCGCTTGGTCGCGCGCGGAGACGTGCACAATGCCGTTTTCGTCGATATCGAAGGTCACATCGATGCGCGGCAGGCCGCGCGGCGCGGGGCGAATGCCGCGTAGCGAGAAACGCCCGAGCGATTTATTCTGTACCGCCAGTTCACGTTCGCCTTGCAGCACGTGGATCTCCACCGCCTGCTGGTTATCGCGCGAGGTGGTGAAGGCTTTCGTTTCGCTGGTAGGAATGGTGGTGTTGCGCGGAATGATGCGCACGAAGCCGCCATTCGCCGTTTCCAGCCCCAACGAGAGCGGCGTGACATCGAGTAAGACGAGATTGGCGAGTTCCCCGGAGATAATGCCGCCCTGTACCGCCGCGCCCAGCGCCACCACTTCATCGGGATTTACCCCCACTACCGGCTCGTGACGCAGCGTGTCGTTCGCCAGTTTTTGCACGGCGGGCATGCGCGTGGAGCCGCCGACGAGCAGCACCGCATCGATGGAATCGGTGGTCATGCCGGCATCGCTCAACGCCTGTAAGGTGGGCGCAATCATGCGCTCGCGCAGACTGCCGGTGAGCGCTTCGAATTCCCGGCGCGTCAGCGGTAGCTCAAGGTGTTTCGGTTGTCCGTCCACCGCCGCCAGGAAGGGCAGGTTGATGTGCGTGAGTTCGTGCGCGGAGAGCTGCATTTTCGCCGTTTCCGCGGCATCTTTCAGGCGCTGCCACCCCATGCGGTCGGTGCTCAGGTCGATGCCCGTGCGCTCGCGGAAGACGTTGAGGAGGTAGCGCGCCAGCGCCTCATCCCAGTCGTCGCCCCCCAGGTGCGTATCGCCGTTGGTGGCGAGTACCTGGAAGATACCGTCGCCCAGTGAGAGGATGGAGACATCAAAGGTGCCCCCGCCCAGATCCCAGACCAGCACGGTGTGCGCCTGTTGCCGGTCCAACCCATAGGCGAGCGCGGCCGCCGTGGGCTCGTTGACGATGCGAATCACCTCCAGCCCGGCAATACGGCCGGCATCTTTGGTCGCCTGCCGCTGTGCGTCGCTGAAGTAGGCGGGCACCGTGATGACCGCCTTATTGACCGGTTCCCCCAAATAGCGTTCGGCATCGTCGCGCAGTTTTTGCAAAATCATCGCCGAGATTTCCGGTGGGGTATAGCTGCGGTCATCCACGGTGACGGTGTGGGTCGTCCCGATGTGCCGTTTGATGGACGCGATGGTGCGCGCCGGGTGGGTGAGCAGTTGGCGCTTGGCAATGTCGCCGACATAACGGTCGCCGGAGGGCGCGAAGGCGACGACACTGGGACAGAGACGCCCGCCTTCCGCGGTCGGGATGACACGCGGCTCGCCGCGCTCCAGGACGGCGACCACGGAATTGGTTGTGCCGAGATCAATGCCGATAATGCGTTCTGTCATGCAAAGCATCCATCAGTGAAGGATATACGTTAGGCCATTTATGCAGAATAAGAAGCCCATTTTGAGCGTGAAACCTCCATGTTTCAACTCAAGCTTGTAATGAGCAGCACTGTTTGGACGGACACAGGGCAATTCTGCGCCCACTTAAGAAAGCCTCTGATGTTCCTGCAAAAAACGTCTGGGACTGTCCTCGCACTTGGCGCCCGTCAGGCTAGGACGCGCCCGTTTGCCCATCGAGTGCCACCACACTGTCTGTGGCGCCCAGGGCTGGACTGTCCCCAGTGGAGCGCCCTACCACAGGGGACAGTCCAGCACCGGGCGCGGATGCCCGCAGGGCGGCTGACCACGATACGGCGTCGGCTCCGCACCCCGGGCGTTAGGCGCGAGGACAGTCCCCCAACCAGTCCGATGACGCGGGGCTACGCAGAAAAAACCCATTTTTTCATAGCAAAACTGGATTACCCCAACAGGCGGTCACGCTGAAAGCCGGAAGGGCGCTACTATTCTGCGACCGGTTCCTCGGGGGTGACGGACACCGCGACCTTGGCGGGGCGAAACACTTCGCCGTTGCGCGTGTAGCCGCGTTGTATTTCTCCGATAATCGTGTGCTCCGGCTGTGCGTCGGTGACGACGCGGGCGACGGCGTCATGGAATTTCGGGTCGAACGGTTTGCCTTCGACCTCCATGGCGGCCAGCCCATAGCGTCCCAACAGGCCGAGCATTTGCCGGTAAATCAAATCTACGCCTTGCGTCAACGACTCGACGGTGCTGCTCTCCGAGACGGCAGCCAGCGCGCGCTCAAAATCATCGACCACCGGCAGCAGGTCGGCGAGGACCCGCTCACTGCCGCGCGAAAATTCCTGGTCACGCTCGGCGCGCATGCGTTTACGGAAATTATCGAAGTCGGCATGGGCGCGCAGTTGGGCATTCTTGGCTTCCTGGAGCTCCTGCTGGCATTGGGTCAACGCGGCGTGCAGGTCAAGCGCGTCGTTCTGCTCGCCCGTCTGTGCCGCGCAAGCGGGGGAGAGCGCTTCATCGATGTCTGCCGCGGTCTGCGGGTTCACGTTGTCAGGCTCATGCACGTTCTTTCGCATCCATTATACTCCACTCGTCTTGGTTCTCCCGGATCACTCCGGATGTTCATTTACTATTATACCATTTGCACTTCGCAGCAGGAACTCCTCGTCGCAATGGCGCATGCATCAGCCATGGTGGAGCGTTTTTTGTGGGTTTATGGGTTTCACAGCGCTTGCTCCGGTTGTGCTATGGCAGAAAACCTGGGGTGCGCTGTCACAGAGGCGTAGGTCTTTCTACCAGCCCTGGGATAGCCGGGCTATGGCCCTGTTCCAGACAGTGCCGTTGACACCAGGCTGGTATGAAGTCTTTAGCACAGTTTGGAAGGGTTCGAGCGTAGCGAGTCCCGCCGTTCCCAGCCCTCGGGAGAGCGGGACTCGCTACGCTCGATCCCTTCCAAACCGTGCTATATCTTCAGCGCTTCTGCAGCGCATCCCCGTTCTCTCCCGGCGCGTAGCCGTGGACTCAGGTGCGCGCCGAGACCACATCCTCGCCGGCCGTTTATGCGGCTTTGCCCTTCTTCGCGGGGCGCACGGCGCCGGCGGAGCCTTGCCCACCCACCGGACCTTCCGTTTCTATGGCGCGATTACGCCGCTGTTGCTCAGTCAAGTGTGGGTCATCCGGTCCACCAACACCCACGTCCTCGTTGTTCGGCCCTCCGCTCGAACGCTGTGCGGGTGGCGGAACACGCTTGGCCATTTCGTCGCCGGTGAAGCCCACCGCCGCGCCTGGGTGCGCCTCTTCCCCTTCCAATAAATCGGCCGGATCGACGGTGGAGCCGGTGTCCGTCCCTTCCGCGTAACTGGTGCCGGCGGTGATGCCGCCTTGCTGGTCGGTGGGGGTGAATTCCGTGCCGGTCGGGCCGATGACGTCGTTCTCTATCACTTCGTCGACCATGGCGTCGGGGTTCAGGTCAGGATTATAACTGCCGAACCCGCCGGGCAAATTATCCGCATCGCTCCCCGCGATATCCCCAGGCATATCGTTCCAATGTTCGCGTGGCATGCGCCTCTCCTTTCACGCCGGACGGCGCTGGCGTTGCTTGGCGCGGATGGCCTCAGGCGAGATGCCCGCGCGCGTTTCCGGGAAGCTGCTCGTGCCGCAGGTGCCGCCGGGCGTACATTCCAAATCATTGCCCGGCGTGCCGACATCACCGGTGTCTCCCCCGAGTTCAGCGCCGGCAGCTACCGCGTGCGCATCCGGCGTGCCGACCCCGGTACGGGGTTCGTGTGCAGGATCGAGGCCCAATGCCAACTGCAGGCGACGCGCCTGCGCGTACGCATCGTCGTCGGGTCCCGCCGCGTCATTTTTGTAGTCCTGCTTCTCCATCGCGACTCACCTCCGCACCTTGAGCGTCTATTACCGTCATGCCCACACCCGCCGTGGGCAAACGGCCAGGCTGTCGCGTTTCATGAGGATCAGCGCGTTACGCGAACGCCCCGCTCCAGGCGAGTGGAGCGGGGCGTCGATAAAGCGATTATGATGGCAGAGCCAGGCGATTAGCGGCCGTATACGACCGAGAGATCCGGATCGGTGAAGATCTCCTCCAGCAACTGGTACAGCGTGGGATCTTTCAACTTCAGCCCCCAACGGTCAACCTGGCGTCCATCGTCAGAGCGTCCGCCCAGGTTGTTTAGCAGGTAGGCGGTGACACCCTCTGCGAAATATTCGCGCGGGTTGGTCGCCGCATACCAATTAATCGGGCTCCCCATCTTCCAGACGCGATGAAAATCTTTTGACGTGGTGTAATAAAAATAGCCATCTTTCGCCAGCGCGTGGTCAAGCAGGTGACAGAACTCATGCAGCAGCACCTGATTGCCCATCGTGTCGGGCATATAGATGATGCAATCATCCGGATTGAACCATGCGGTCTGGTTGCTGTCCATTAACTTATTGCCGCAGCGCATGCCTTTTTGCACAATGCCATAGTAACTTGGCAGCCATGGTGTTTCCCAGATCCACACGCCGCCACTCACGCGACGAACGCGTCGTTGTAGGTGCGATGGGAACAGGCTAAGCACGTGCCGGACGTCTTGAAGGCGACTAAGCGCGCAGCGATTGTGGGGCAAGTCAAAAAATTCCATTGTACCACCTTACTGCAATATCCAGTGTGCTGGATGTCCGAGTATGTGCCATAATTATAACCAGAAATTCGCATTTTGCAAGAGGGTATTCGAAATTCTTTTTTGAGGATAACTTGGAAGTAATTGAGGGCTAAATAACCAGAACAAGTTAGGGCTATTGCTCAGTGAAGCAGCATGATTTAAGCAAGTGCTCGCATTGATATACGAGCCAGCGCTGGCAGAAGAGCAGGAGCTTTTACTCTTAAATATTCCATGATACTGGTATTAATTTACCCATGAATTACGCGGAGAAAACTTGTCGGTACCGTTGTCGTAAATGCAGGAAGTCCCCCGTATTTGCCATGATATTGATGAGCAAATAGTGCAGTAATTTTCTCGTTATTCTTGGCGCGTTAATCGGCATGAAACGCATTTCACAGCGTTCACACGCAGCGTGCCTTGACAACGCTTCGGTGAACTCCTAGCATGATACAGGCCCTTGGCCATCCCAACACGTTCTGATGCTATTGAGGATGGGGAAAGTACATGGCTATTGACGTAACGATTCATACAGGCTATGCCACCGTGGGTGATGAGGTCGTCCCGCTCTACAGTGGCGAAGTGCACTTTTGGCGCATTCAAGCCGCGAACTGGCGGCCCATCCTGGAGAAGGTGCGTGAACTCGGGCTGCACGTGGTGGCGACCTATGTCGCGTGGAATTTCCACGAGGTCGCGCCGGGGCAGTATGATTTCACCGGTGAGACGACGCCGGAGCATAATCTGCGCGGATTCCTCGCACTCACGCAGGAGATGGGCTTCAAGGTGCTGCTGCGCCCCGGCCCGTACATCTACAGCGAATGGCCGCACGGTGGGGTGACGGCGGAGGCCGCCCAGTACCACCGGCTCGACCCGCGCTTTCTGGCGCTGGCGAAGACCTGGATCGACGCCGTGAGCGCGCTCATCGCCCCCTACCAGGCCACGCGCGGCGGGCACGTCATCGCGCTGCAGCCGGATAACGAGCCGTATCCGGCGATTCCGAGTCAGGGCGCGGAGATCGGCTGTTTCGACGCGCCCGGCCTCTTTAAAGAGTGGCTCGCCACGCGCTACGACCACGACCTCGCCCGCTTGAACCATGCCTGGCGCACGGAGTACACCGCGTTTTCGCAAGCGATCATTCACTGGGAAGAGCCGTACATCAATCGCGTTGATGTGCCGGAAAACGGCCGCCTGCTGCCGGAACCGCAATACGAGGCCCGCGTCCTCGACGCGCAGGAGTTCGTGGAGTGGTACGCCTGTGAGATCATCCACTGGACCGGGGACACCTATCGCGCGGCGGGGATCGACGTGCCGTTTTTCAGCAATGGCTGGCATCCCTACGCGCAAAATTTCCACGAGACGCACAAGATTGCCCCCCTCTGCGGCGTGGACCTGTATCCGTCCGCGTTTTTCAACACCTCCACCTTTTTGCCCGGCGGCAACGACTGGGATTACTGCATGGAGATCCTCAAAGTGCAGGAGAATAACTGTGGCTGGGGCTACTCGGCGGAGTTGGAAAGCGGCCTCTGGGAAGGCGGCGCGGGAGGGGTCGATCTCTCGCCGCAGAGCACCGCCTTCATGAATCGCGCGCTCATCGCCAACGGCTTGAAAGCCTGGAACTGGTATGTCATCGTCAACCGCGATAACTGGTACCATTCCCCCATCAACCAGTTCGGACGCGAGACGCCGTTTTTTGGCGCGCATCAGCAGGTGGTGCAGCTGGCGGAGCGCCTGCAACTGCATACTTTGCACCGTGCCCCCGCCGTCTCCCTGGTCACGCTGCGCCGCCAACGCCTGACCGATTCCGGCAACTGGGCGCATGTGTGGGGGGCGCTCACCAGCAGCGGGGTAGATTTCGAGACGGTCGATTGCCGGTATGCACAGCCACAGTGCGACCTCATCCTCTACGGCGGCTCGCAGTTCATCGAGGCGGACGAGGCGGCGAATCTGCGCGCGGCCGTGGAAGCGGGAGCGACGCTGGTGGTCTTCAACCGTTTCCCGGTACAAAATCGCCTGGGCGAGCCGGTGAACCCGTTTGACCTGCCCGCGCCCGATGGACAGCGCCCGATTATGAGCCCGTTCAGCGTGACGTGGGACGCGCACAGCGCCACCATTCCCCACGGCGGCCACCTGGGGAAATTCTGGACGCTCTATTTTGGGCGCGAGCCGGAGGGCGCCACACCGATTTTCGCGCTCCCGTTGGAGAAGAACGCCGAGGTGCTGGTGGACATCCGCACCACGGATCGCTCCGCCAATACCTACCGTTTCGGCTTTATCAAGCCCTGCGGCAAGGGACAGGTGGTGGTGCTCGGCGTGTCGCCGTTCCCCGGCGCGATGCCGCTCATCAAGGCCCTCACCGGCAAGAGCTATAAGATCGAGACGCTGACAGCGCAGACCGCCGTGACCTGTTGGGCGGGGCCGGACGTGCAGTACGCCTTCCTCATCAACCGCAATGCCAATCCCCTGCCGATCGCCCTGCAACTGGACCCGGCGGTATATCCCGGCGTCACGGCGCTGGAACAGGTGGAGACCGGCGAGCGCTACCGCGTGGATGCCGATGGCCGTGCCTACGTGCCCATGCAGGGGTACGAGGTGGTAGTCGTGCGTCTCGTGTAGGCGGGCGGTATTGGGACGGCGAGTCGCGCGTGGCGCGATCCATCAGAAGGAAGCACACCCTGGCTGTTGTTTGTTGCCGGGCTCGGCCCCTGTCCCAGACGGTGCCGTTGACACCAGCCCAACCTAAAGTCCGTAGCACCGTTTGGAAGCCGACCGCAGTCGCGCTCAGCCTGCCGACAGTACATCCCCGGACTTGCCTCTCACGGCACGCTGAGCGCGACTCCGGGCTGCGGCCCTCCATCGGCTTCCAAACGGTGCTGCTGACACGCGGCTGGCCTGGAGTCCTTAGCAGCCCCTCTCCTCGGGGAGAGGGGTTGGGGTGAGGGTTGCCACCAGCCCAGCCTGGAGTCCTTAGCACGGTCTGGAACAGCGCCCTTATCCCTGGCAACAAACAACAGCCAGGGTGTGTTTGAGGATTCGAGCAAAGTACGATCCGCCGCTTGCGACTACGCGATGAGGGTGCCGAGGAGATGGTCCTCGGCGATGTCCGTGATGCGCACGGTTTGCAGGGTCCCCGTCGCGGCGGGGGGAAATGGCGCGCAGACGCGTACGTAGTGCGGCGTGAGGCCGTAACGCTGGCGCCCCGCGCGCTCGACGAGTACGGAGACGTCGCGCCCGAGCCAACTGGTGGCGTACTGCCGGAAGAGGCGGCGTTCCAGCGCAAAGAGCGTCTGGCTACGCGTGTCTTTCACCGCATCGGCCACTTGCGGTTGCATGGTCGCCGCGGCGGTGCCCGGACGGGGCGAGAATTTGAAGATGTGCAACTGAATGAACCCGATCTCCTCCACCAGCGCGCAGGTGCGCGCGAACGCCGCGTCACTCTCACCGGGAAAGCCGACAATGACATCGGTGGTGAAGGTCGCCTCCGGCATGGCGGTGCGCAACGCCCCCAGCGTGCGGCGGTAGTCGTCCGCCGTGTAGCCACGGCGCATGGCGTGCAGCACTTCGTCATCCCCTGATTGCAGACAGAGGTGGAAATGGTGGCAGAGCGTGGGGTGCGCCGTCAAACTGCGTACTAGCCGATCATCGATGCCGATCGGTTCCAGCGAACTCAAACGCAAGCGGGGAATCGCCAACGCGCGCGTGGCGTCGAGCAGATCAGCCAGGCGATAGTCGCGATCGAGGCCATAGGCATCGAGGCGGATGCCGGTGAGCACAATTTCCGGGATGCCGGCGGCGACCAGCGCGCGCAATTCGGCGATTACCTCGTCCAGTGCGCGGCTGCGCACCTCGCCGCGCGCCAGCGTCACCGCGCAGTAGGCACAGCGCCTGTTGCAGCCATCCTGTATCTTCACCGTGGCGCGCGTGCGCGCGATGGAGGTAACCAGGCCAGGAGGCGCCGAGTTGGGGGAAACCACCGGCGGCAAGAGCGCCGTGATGATGTCGGGAATACGCGGTTGCTCAGAGATGGACACCACCGCGTCGATGCCCGTTATCGCCAGCAGCTTTTCTGGCGCGAACGCGGCGGAGCATCCGGTGACGATGAGCTTCGCGAGCGGGTTCAGGCGCTGGGCGCGCCGAAGCGCCTTGCGGGATTTCGCATCCGCGTCCCCCGTCACGGTGCAGGTGTTGATGACGTAGACATCAGCGGAGGCGTGCGGCGCGACAATCTGGTAGCCCCGCGCCGCGAGGGCGCGGGCCAGCGTGTCACTGTCATAGCGGTTGGCCTTGCACCCCAGCGTGGGCAGGGCAACGGTGATCGGGGCACGAGATTCGAGCGAACAATCCGTCATTGCGCCTGTTTACGTTCGACAAAATCGGCAATCGATTCGACATTTTTGAAGAGAGAGAGCCGAAATTCGTCTTCCTCGAACGTGATGCCGTAGACATCTTCCAGGCCGACCACCAGCTCAAAGAGCGCCACGGAGTCAATACCCA
>DASXVL010000028.1:0-1556 GCA_036504255.1 Armatimonadota bacterium
ACCATGGAGTCATTCATTTTGCATCAACCGTGTCGAGTTCTACTTGTGGTGCCTCGTCTCAATATCGGCGGAGCGGAAACGTACGTCGCGACACTGGCTCGCAACCTGAAGCAACGCCAGTACGAAGTTGTGCTGGCCTCCTGGGGCGGGCGGCTCGCGCGCGCGCTGACCAACGAAGGAATCCCTCACTACCACGTGCCCATTCGCTGGAGCGCACGCTTCTCCGCGGCGCTGCTCAAACGCATTATCATGCAGGAGCGTATTGATCTTGTCCATGCGAACTCCGCCGACGCCGGTATCGCGGCGTACCTGGCCTGCCGTGGCACGCACGTCCCCTGGATCATCACGGCGCATGGACGCATTTTGCATAACCAGCGCAAATACGATTGCGTACAGGATGCCCACAAAGTGATCTGTGTCAGCGAATTCCTGCGCGGCGACATCTGCGCGAATACCGCCATCAACCCGGAAAAATTGATCACCGTGGTAAATGGCGTCGATCTCCAGCACTTTTCGCCCGCTGGTCAGTACGCGTGTATCCGCCAGCAGTGCGGGGTGCGCCCCGAGGACTTTGTCATCGGCATCGTGTCCCGCGTCTATACCTCCCACCGCAAAGGCCATGTGGATTTATTGAACATTCTGGCCCATTACCCCGTCGCGCGTTCCTGGCGTTTGATGGTGGTGGGTACCGGCCATGGCCTGGGCAAAGTAAAAGCGCTCGCGCATCGTCTCGGCGTGGCCGACCGCGTCATCTTTGTCGGGCATTGCATGAATGTCGCCGGGCTCTTTGAAGCCATGGATGTCGTCGCCCTCCCCTCCGTGTCCGAGACCTTCGGCCTGGTCATCAGCGAGGCCATGGCGATGGGTAAACCGGTGGTCACCTACGCGGTTGGCGGCACGCCCGAGGTCGTCGATGATGGCCGCAGCGGCTTTCTGGTGCCGTTGGGCAATGTCGATCGCTTTGCCGAGTGTTTGCACACCCTCGCGACCGACCCCGCGCGCGCCGCGCGCATGGGCGCCGCAGGTCGCGAACGCGTCGAGCGGCTCTTCGATCTCCGGCAGATGGCGGGACAGATTACCGCGATTTATGACGACGTGCTCGGCCGCCAGCCGCTGATGAGCGCTCCCCTCGAGGACTAAACGCCATGACCGCCTTTTTACTCAGTGTCCCCACCCTGGCGATACTGGCCGGCGCCTGCCTCGTCGCCATGCTCTATCGCCGCTGCGCGCGCGAAGTGCCCATCCTGATGTACCACCGCATCGCACAGATCCCCGGCGACCGCAACAGCGTGCCCCCGGCGATGTTTGCCGCGCAGCTGGCCTATCTGCAGCGACACGGCTACCGGACCATCACCCTGGGCGCGCTGCATACGGCGCGCACGACGGGCGCTGCCTTGCCCGCCAAATCGGTCATCCTCACCTTTGACGATGCCTATGACGATAACCTCACCGTCGCGCTGCCGATGCTGCAGCAGTACGGCATGGTCGGCGCCGTCGGGGTGATCACCGGGTGGGTCGGCACGCCGAACGATTGGGAGGCATACCCGGGGAAACCG
>DASXVL010000029.1:0-2261 GCA_036504255.1 Armatimonadota bacterium
AATTTGGCGCCGGATCTCCTCGCCATCGCGGATACGGATGGGCATTTCCGCCGACTGAATCCATCATGGGAGCGGACGCTAGGCTACACGCGCGAGGAGTTGATGGCCGGTCGCTTCTTCGATTTTGTGTATCCTGACGACCTTGCGAAGACCCGCGAGGCCGTCGCGCAACTCTCCGCCCAACGGCGCGTCATCAATTTCGTGAATCGATTCCGCTGCAGGGATGGGTCCTATCGGTGGATTGAGTGGCAGTCAGCACCCGCCGGCACGCGCATTTACGCCGCCGCGCGAGATATTACCGACCGATTGCACGCCGAAGAGGCGTTGCGTGAAAGTGAACAGCGTTTCCGGATGCTCATTGAACGGTTACCGCTCCCTGTTGCCATTTACTGCGCTTCCGGTGATGTCGAATACGTGAATGATCAATTTGTGAAAGTCCTGGGGTATACTCTGGCCGACATTCCCACTGTCGCGGACTGGTGGCCGCGTGCCTATCCCGATCCGGAATATCGCCGGGAAGTGATGGACGTCTGGAGTGAGGCTTTAGCAGATGCAGAGCGCTCGCATACGGACATCACTCCCCATGAATACCGTGTCACCTGTAAGGATGGCACCGTGCGCACCATGGAAATCCTGGCCAAAAACATGGGGGATACCTACCTGGTGCTTTGGAATGATGTCACGGAACGCAGACGGACAGAAGCGGCGTTGCGCTTAAAGGAATATCAACTCGAGGAAAGCCAGCGCAATGCGCACATCGGCACCTATGTGCTGGATATTCCCGCCGGATGTTGGACAAGTTCGGCCGGACTCGATGATCTTTTCGGTATTACCCCTGACTACCCCCATACCCTCGATGGATGGCTGGGGATCATTCATCCTGATGATCGCGAGATGATGGCGCACTACCTCCCCGAAATCGCCATCCCCAACCGTATCTTCAATAAAGTCTACCGTATTGTGCGTCAGAACGACGGCATGCTACGGTGGGTATGGGGGTTAGGGAAAATTACCTGTAGCCAAGACGGTGTCCCACGCGAAATGATCGGCACGATTCAAGACATCACCGAACGTAAACAGGCGGAGGATGCGCTGCGTGAAAGCGAGGAGCGTTTCCGCAGTCTCATCGAACAAGCGCCGGTCGCGATCGGCATGGCACGCCGCATGTTTGGCATCTACGCGAATCCCGCGTATGAGCGGATGTTCCGCTTGCGCGGTCCGGAAGATGCGGCGGTGCCGGTGATTGACCGATATGCACCGCAAGTGCGCGACTGGATGATCGAGAATCTGCGCGCGCGAGAAGAAAGCCGACCGGCCGCGATGGAATATGACACCATCGGTTTACGCGCGGATGGCACCGAATTTCCCATGCACGTCGCCATCACCCGCGTTCTACTGCCGGAAGGCGTAACCACGCTGGCATTTATCACGGATATCACGGAACGGAAACGCGCGGAAGACGCCTTGCGGGTCAGCGAAGAACGGTTACGGTTTGCCTTGGAGGGGGCGAACGAAGGCGTGTGGGATGTGAATGTCGCCACCCACGTCATCACCTATATGAGCCCGCGCGATAAGGAGCTCCTTGGGTATGCTCCTGAGGAACTCCAAGAGGCAACACTGCTCTGGGAAAATTTCATGCTTCCGGAGGACTTACCCGCGACGGAGGCACAATTGGCCGACTATCTCGCGGGACACGTACCGCTCTTTGCCATGGAGCAGCGGTTGCGCATGAAATCCGGCGCGTGGAAATGGGTGCTGACTCGGGGCAAAGTCGTCGAACGTGACGCGGACAATCGTCCCCTGCGCATGACCGGCACGCATACCGATATTACCGAACGAAAACTTGCAGAACAAGCCCTCCAGCGCGAACAACTCTTCACCAATGCGATTTTCGATTCCGTGCCCGGCTTGCTGTATGTCTACAATGCAGATGGCTATCTGGTGCGCTGGAATAAACGGCATGAAGAAATCACCGGGTATTCCGCCGAGGAACTCGCGCACAAGAATATCCTGGATTGGTATCAGGGTGAGTTGGAGGATATCGCGGCCATCACCGCTGGCGTCGAGAAAGCGCTTCGTGAAGGATATGCCGAAGCCGAGGGACATCTCATTACCAAGAGCGGGGAGACGATTCTCTTCGCCTATACCGCCGTCCGCATGATTGTTGAGGGCGAGTTGTTCTTTGTCGGCATTGGCATCGATATCACCGCACGGCGACAGGCCGAGCAAGAGCGGGAACGGCTTTTTGAGGAGAATAAAGC
>DASXVL010000030.1:0-6078 GCA_036504255.1 Armatimonadota bacterium
CCGGTTGCGCATGTAGATCGCAGAGACCATTCGGCAGATGACGCGGTGCGATATATTCCATGCGTGTGTGCGGACATCCTGGCACTGCGAGCTTACCGGATGCTGTGCAGATTTCTACTTGGACCAGCGTGGGAGGCGGTGTGAAATCCGTGGCGGGCTGGCCCTGTGTTGCGACACGCATGAACGTCGCCCATGCTTGTGCCGGTAGGCTACCGCCTGCAACCCCGGCCATGGGGTGACGGTCATCATTGCCTAACCAGACAGCGGTGCAGAGCTGCGGGGTATATCCGACAAACCAGGCGTCACGATAAAAACTGCTGGTACCCGTCTTGCCGGCGGCCGGTCGCCCGATACGCGCACGTTTGCCGGTGCCGTTGGTGATGACGGATTGTAGACCTTGCGTGAGCAAAAATGCGGTGTCAGGGCTGACCGTATGTTCTCTGTTTGGCTCATACCGGTAGATCTGTCCGCGTTCCGTTTCCACACTCAGGATCAGGGATGGCTGCTGGCGATCACCCCCATTGGCAAATGTCGCAAAGGCGCGCGCCATCTCTAACGGCGTGACTTCTGAACTACCGAGCGCAATACTCATGTTCGGGTTGAGCGGACTGGTGATGCCCGCATCGCGCGCGGCGGCGATCACGGCATAGGGGCTGAGTTCGACGACCAAACGGACCGCCACGCTATTCAGGGATTGCGCCAGCGCCTCTTGTAAGGTGACTTGTCCATGGTAGCGGTTCTTGTAATTATGCGGTGACCATTGATCCACTTGTAGCGGCGCGTCCATCTCCACATCATCCAGCGATCGTCCGGCGTCCAGCGCGGCTTGATAGACAAAGACTTTGAATGCCGAACCCGGTTGACGATGTGCCTGCATGGCGCGATTGTACTGACTGCTCCCAAAGTCGGTACCGCCGACCATGGCATCGATATAACCAGTCTGGGTCTCCATAGCGACCAGTGCGCCATTGCCGACACGCTGCTGACGTCCCGCGTGTACCGCCGCACGCAAGGCGCGTTCCGCGGCACGCTGCAGGCGGCTGTCTATGGTACTGCGGATCGTCAGTCCCCCCTGGTAGACTCGTGCTCGGCCGTACTGCGCGATGAGCCATTCACGGATGGCCTCCACCGCATAGGGCGCCAGCCAGCGGTTGGGCTTGCGTGGACGAATGGTGATCTGCTCGTGCAACGCCTGCTGGTACTGACGTGGCGTGAGCCAACCATGCGCCAGCATGGTCGCAAGCACGCTCCGTTGTCGCCGTAGGGCTAGGGGGCGATTGAAACGCGGGTTCCCTTCTCCCGGCGCACGAATCAAGCTGACGAGTACAGCGCTTTCCGCCGGGCTTAGTTTGGCGACAGGCTTGCCGAAATACGATTGCGCCGCCGCGCCGATGCCATAGGCCCCGCCACCGAAGTATACGGCATTCAGATAGCGCTCCAGAATTTGCGCTTTCGTGTAGGTGCGTTCAATGCGCATTGCCAGTACAGCTTCATAGGCTTTACGCCGTAGCGAGCGATTATCGTTGAGTAATTCCGTACGTACCAGCTGCTGTGTGATGCTGCTGCCGCCTTGCACCAGGCGTCCGGCGCGCAAGTCCGCCCATAATGCACGAAGAATGCCGCGACCATTCAGGCCACGATGTTGGAAGAAATCGGCGTCCTCCGCGGCGAGAATGGCATGAATGGTCGATGCAGGCACCTGATCGATAGTTACGGGGACGCGGTACTGCTCATACAGGCTGGCGAGCAAGACGCCGTCGCACGAATAGATGCGCGTGGGGCCGTGATAGCGATCTTCTGTCAGGTAGTACGGTCGCATGGTGGCTCCCAAGAAAGACATGCCCACGATCACGGCGCCGTAGATGCCGCACAGCCAGGCCCATTCCCACCAGGCAACCCCGTTTCTTCCCATGAGGCGCCGCGCGCCAGTTGGTTGACGGCGTGCGATCCTCTTGCGCTGCGGTGACGATCCTTTCTGCGACATGACTGCCAGTACTCCAGGCTCGGATCGATGTGTAAGTACGAATCGATGTACCCGGATGTGTTGCGCGTGGCGCAGGGCGATTGGCACGATTCTTTGACAGGATCACGGGCTGGCCCCATGCACAAGCCTGCGGGCTGTCGTGCGTTGCGGATCGGTGGAGTCGTTACGGGGCAGATAGGGCGTCGGCGAAGACCTGTTCAAGCAAGGTCGCCGCGCGTTCCCAGGTGTGGCGCGCCGCCCAGACGGGGCCGTCGGCACGCAGGGAGGCTAACCGCTCCTGGTCTTGGAGTACACGGGGTATCTCGGTCAGCCAGCCGTCATGCGCGAGCGGCAGCACTAGGCCGGCATCCCCGACGGTTTCCGGCAGCGCCCCCTGGTCCGAGACGATGACAGGTGTGCCGACCGCCATGCCTTCCAACGCGGGTAAACCGAACCCTTCATACCGTGAGGGCACGAGTAGCGCGTCAGCCGCCGCCATCACGGCGGGTAATTCTAGCTGTGCCACATAGCCTGGCAGATGAATTTGCGCCTGATTGCGGCTACTGCGCCAGGCGCGCGCGACATCGCCTGATTTCCATCCCCACTTGCCCAGAATCACCAGTTCGTGGGGAATGCCCGCATCTTTCCAGGCGTCGAACCAGCGGATGAGGTTGGCGAAGTTTTTCTTTGGTTCGATGGTGCTGACCGCGAGCAGGTAGGGCGCAGTCACGCCCAGGCGTTGCCGGGCGGCCGTCAGTGCGTCAGGGGAAAGCGGTGGAGCCGTTTGCACGCCGTGTGGGATAATCGCAATGCGTGCGTCCGGTACACGGCAATAGCGCGCCACATCCTGCGCCGAGGCCTGGCTGGGCACGGCAACCCGCGTGGCATGGCGTGCGGAGGGTGGTAGTAACAGGCGGTAATTCACCGCATTGCTGGTGCTGCACAACGACGGATGCGAGAGGGCAATCGTGTCGTGCACATAGACGACGGAGGGACCGCGCCAGCATAATGAGGTCAAATAGCCTGGCGAATAGAGCAGGTCGACACCCTCCGCCGTGAGGGCGGCAGGCAGCGACAGTTGTTCCCAGCAGATGCGCTGCAGGCGTTGGCCACTCTGCAGCGGGGCACGGAGTACGGCATACGGCTGCCGTGTCGGGCCGATGATTTCCCTGATGTCCACATCGGTCAACGTTATGATGGTATAGCGGTGGATGGCTGCACAATCGAGGAGCGCGCGGAGCTGGTGTACGATCGTGTGCTGTACACCGGAAAAGGCGCCATAGACCAGTAAAGCATTAACGGCGATATGCATTGTGCGTTCAGTGTAACATAGATGGGATGGATTACGGCGCGGTGGGCGTCGGTGTGCGCGCCGGGCTATATTTTTTCTCCTCGCCAATGGTGGTCGGTAGCCCGTGGCCAGGAAAAACCGTCGTGTCGCCCGGTAAGGTGAGCAGCTTTTCACGGATCATGCGGTAGAGCAGCGCTTCATCGCCGGAGCCATCGAGAAAGTTTGTGCGCCCGTTATCGAAGGTGTAACTGTTGCCGGCGTAATCGTGTACCGTGTACCAATGCAGCAGCGTATCGCCGCTGAAGAGCAGGGATTTGTCGCGCTGGCGCGTGCGCAGGCAGATGCTCCCCGGACTATGCCCGGGCGTGTGCAGCACTTGCAGCGTGATGCCATCCAGTGTGATGAGGTCGCCATCGTGGAGGATGCGATCGACACGTTTGGTCAAGCCGGCGATGCGGTACGCATCTTTCGGATAACCGACGATGTCCGCTTCGTCCGGGGCGGTCAGTTTTGCGCCGTTGATGCCGCGCAGATCGTCGCGGTGCATCATGACCTGGGCGCCGGTTTTGGCGCAGAGGGCACTGATCGCACAGAAATGATCGAGGTGACCGTGCGTCAGAATGATATATTTTAAGGTGAGTTTTTGCTCGTCGAGGAGGCGTAAGAGTTGTGTGGCGTAGCGACCGGTCGGCGTGAAGGCGTCATAAAGCAGTTGCTCGCGACCGGTAGCTTTTTCGCGCATAGTGGACAAGCCTGACGGATTCTCATTGGCCAGTAAATAGGCCGCCAACTGTTGTTGGTTCATAGTGGTCGCTTTGCCAGTAAGTTTATCGACCACGAATCGTTTGCTGTTGTCCGGGGACAGTTCTTCGGCGGGATCGATGAGGATCGCCTGTCCCGTCTTGCCGGTGAGCAGATAGCAGTTGGTATTGTCGCTCATGGGGGAGGTGTAATCGCGAATTTCGATGCACCGAATCGTGCCGTTATCGGGAAACGTGGTGGTATCCTTCGGTGTTGCTTCCTGGGCGAAGGCCAGTATTCCCGCGGCCGCCACGAGCACGAGGCTCATCAGGCTATTCAGCGCTATCCTCATCGGAACTCCTTGCATGTCATGCGATGTGGGTATATTCTACCGGCCGGTATCATCTTCCTTGAGTGACACGTGGGATTATTCGTGTTCCAGTGGCATCCACATATGATCGAGGTAGTCGGTGCATCCCATCTTTCGCCAGAAGGCCTGGGAAATAGGGTTGTGGTGCGCGACGTTCAGTTGGATGCTGCGCATGCCGCGCGCGTGAAACCATGCGCAGAGGCTATCCACGAGCTGCTGGCCGATACCCAGCCGTCGCGCGTGCTGCGTGACGCTCAGGTCAGCAATAAATCCATAGGTCGGTAGGGGAAAGATGGGGGGATTCTGCGCAATGTAACCGATCACATAGCCCACGATCGTGCCATGGGATTGCGCGACAAGCACACGGTAATTTGAGTCGCGAATTGCGGAATATATATGACGGATGTAGTTCGTCTTACCGTGCAACGGGATACCAAAACGAGCGTCGAGGCTTTGGTGAAAACTCATTAATTCGACCCATAGTTCCCCGATCGCCTCCAGGTCCTGCCGAGAGGCGAGCCGGACGAGTAACTCCGGTTCGATTGTAGGCTTAGGGGAAAACATCGCAACGCTATTATACCGCATGGTCGATATAATAGGTAGAGCGTATATATTTCTGTTTGTTGCGCGCATGCGCAGGAGAGTGAAAGCGAGGAAGGGTATGCACGAGATGCACCAGGCAGATATTCGGCAGCCTGCCGTTGCTGGGCAATTTTATCCCAGCGACCCGCAACAATTGCGTGCGGAGATCGCGCGGTCCTTCTCTTCTCCGCTCGGACCTGGGCACGACCCGCTGCTAGCGGAACACGGTCCCCGGCGCATGATGGGGGTGGTGGTTCCGCATGCGGGATATGCCTACTCAGCCTCCGGTGCGGCCTGGGCATACGCCGCGATGGCCGCCGACGGCCGTCCGGGCGCCGCGGTCATGCTGGGGGTTAATCACCGCGGCGTCGGTGCTCCGCTGGCACTATCACCCGCACGGGGGTGGGCGACGCCGCTGGGGGTGATGCCGGTGGCGCACGCGCTTTCGGCGCAGTTGCAGCGCCTCGATGAGGATTTAACGCTGGATGAACACGCACATCGGCACGAACATTCCATTGAAGTCCAGTTGCCGTTTCTGCAGATCCTTTTTGGGGAACTACCAATTATCCCCATCTCGCTTGGACACGCATCACCGGTACAACTTGCACGTTTAGGGCACGCCTTGGCTTTCTTGGCCGCTCAACACGATATCGTCTGCGTGGCGAGCACAGACTTTTCGCACTATCTTCCGGCACGCGAGGCCATCATACTTGATCGTTTAGCCTTACAAATGATTGCGTCGATCGATCCGACGGGACTGCTGGAGACCGTACGCGCGCACCACATCACCATGTGCGGTGTGCTACCGGTGACGGCAATGCTGATGGCCGCGCAAGAGCAGGGGATTCACGCCGGGCAGATTTTGCATTACCACACCTCTGGCGACGTGACGGGTGAGCGAGAAGCGGTTGTTGGATATGGGAC
Source organism: Armatimonadota bacterium (assembly GCA_036504255.1). GTDB lineage: Bacteria > Armatimonadota > Hebobacteria > CAIYQO01 > CAIYQO01 > DASXVL01. The sequence goes on from DASXVL010000030.1 coordinate 5,872, forward strand.
TGCAGTCTTATCAAGGTGAGTTGATGCACTACTCGATACCGGCGCTCGAACGTGAGAGGAGAGGGCAACGATGTCCGTTATTAATCTAATTGCTTGGGTCATTCTCATCGGTCTCCCGATTTATGGATTGCGCGGGGGGAGCGGGATGCTGCTCTACACCGGTATTTTAACTGGGCTTGCCGCCTTGACACTCAATGCCCTGCAGCC
>DASXVL010000031.1:0-9803 GCA_036504255.1 Armatimonadota bacterium
ATCCGCACCTTCGACCCGAACCACGTCATCATTGCCTACTGCTTCGACCCGACGCTCATCGGGCCGGTGGACTTCCTGCATAACGGCGGCAATCACTTCCTGCAGAACGAGGGCACGTTACTTGCGGCGTGGGACCAGAAACTCGGGTGGATTACCGAGCCGCATCATCCGCAACGCTGGGCCGCCTATGGCGATCCTAAAGGCATGGGCTGGGTGCTCGATTGGTCCACCTATATAATGATGGCACAGGCGGGCGGCGGCGGCGCCAATTTCCATGTGTACTACCTGCCGAACCCGACCCTGTCCCTCGCCGCGCATTACGGCGGCGCGTATGCCTTCGATCGTCTGGAGTATTTCAAGCCAATCGTCAATGAGTTACACTCCATGAAGGTGATCGAGACGCCTAAGGAAGTCGCCACGATTCAGGACCCGTACGCACTCTATTGCAAGCATCGGACGACCTTCGGCGCGCGCGCCTACGACCTGGACCGCTGGTTTGAGTTGCTCAAAACGGACGCCGTGGATGCGGAAGCGCTCCGCCCCGAGAAGGCTGCCCAGTACAAGTTACTGCTGCCCAATGTCCTCGATGAAGTGATGAGTCAACAGACGATTACGCAGTTGAATCAACTCGTGCGCAACGGGGCGCACATGGTGCTGAGCGCCAATACCGGGCGCTACTGTCCGGAGCGCCGCGATGAGACCTTCTCCTTGCTGCGTGCGCTGGGCATCACACCCCCGACCGGCGCCTACGTGCAAAGCGACGCCGACGTGTCCGCGCGCGTCATCGCCGAGAACCCGCTCTTTGCCACCGGCGCCGCGGTGAAATTCTTCACCCAGGCGGACCAGCGACAAGAACTGCTAGGCGCTGGGCTAAAAGATTTTTGGGCCTGGCCGTATCGCTGGATACCGCTGTCCGACTATTTTGGCTATTTCCGCGACAATATGACGACGAACGGCGATGTCCTGGCGCGCTTCCCCTCCGGCGGCGTCGCGATCTCGCGGCATACCGTCGGCAACGGCGAAGTGCTGGTCTTCTGGGGCACGCCGGATTACAAACCAGCATTGCTGACAGGCATGATGGCCCGCGCGTCCGCGTGGGCGGGGGTGCGGCCACCGCGCGCCGGCAGCCCGATTCCGCTCACCCTGGAAGGCTACAGCGCGCAGTTGAAACGGCGCTATGCGTTATGTTGGCAGGATAGTCCGGGCGCGTACACCCAGCGGCTCTTCGCCGTCCCGGATGGAAACTGGTTCCTCGATGACATGGTGTCCGGCGAACGCCTTGGCGTCTACACCGGCAAAGAGTTACGCGACACCGGCCTGCCCCTGGTCTATGGCAAGGGGTTCTCCCCCTTGAAAGTCATCCGCATGATGCCGGTAGCGCAGACGGGGGCAGATTGGCTCGGGAAATATCGATAAGGCCGCGTGTTGGTCTTCTGGGGCGCGGTGGAATGGTCCGCGTCCAAATCTATGCTGCCACTGCTGCAACAGTGGGCGACCGGGGATACACCGAACCTCAGCGAGGACAAAGAACTACTCGCCAATACCTTCGTGTGTGCTTCAACTGATTCGGCAATAAAGGGAATAACTAATATGTTCAAGCATATGTACCTTATCATGCAAGTTTTCGTCACGGTCATCACGTCGTTGGTGCTGGCGAACCAAGTGCTGGCAGATGCCGTGCCCGGAACCCCGCTGCCGACGCCCGTCGTCGGTTGGAGTTGTACACTACCGCCGGATGCCCGGTTGGGGGACGACATTACCATCGACAGCGAAACGTTTGCCGGTTTTGGCAGTGACCCGGCGTTAAATCAACTCCACTTCCTCCCCAACGGCATTGACCCGGCACGCTGCCGGGTGCGCTGGGCCAAAGGTGCGCGTGGCGGTAGCGCCGTATCGCTCGGTATGCTGACCAGCGGGCCGGAAGCCAGCGCCGTGCTGCAGTGCGGCGATGGGGCGGGTACGCTCACCACGGCCAACAAACTGACACTCTTTGTCGATTTTAAGATTAATCTGCCGATGGCGTATGGCGGGGGGAGCCCATCCCGCGAGCTTGATGGATATTTAATCAACCTGGCGCCCAATGTTCTGCTCATGGTCAGCGGTCGAGGCGAAACAGGTCGCGGAAAGCGCGTGCCGTGCCTCGTTACCACGACGACGCCTCCCAATTCTCCCCAGCGTTCGACTAGCCGATATGACGCCCAATTGGCGACGGAACTGCAGATGGGGCAGTGGTATCGCTTAGTGGTCAGCTGGGATGGGAGTGCGACGGCAGGTAATAATGCCCCACGCACGCGCCTCTGGTTGAATGGTAAGGAATGCTCAGTGAAAGGCAGCGGGCAGCCTGCTACCTCCCCGCGCGCCGTTTCACTGGCCGGGCCTCTCTTTATCGGTGGCAACCGCGGATGGGGCAATGTCCTCATCGACCTGGGTGGCTTCGCCATTTACAACAGTGTACTGACCGAGGCCCAGGTGGCTCAACTAAATACCAACGGCCTGGGCACGCCTCCTGTGACCCGTACGGTGACCCCGCACCCGGCATACGAACCGATTCCTGCTTTCAACCAGCCGGATGGCTGGCAAGCCGCACCGGCGCCCTTCACACTCAAAGATGGGGCAACTGCGATGCTTGCGGTTTCCTTTAGTCAACTCGCGGCGAATGCCGGCGGCTCGCTATATCTGAAACAGCCGCTACCGCTCGATGCGGGGGTGACCTCCGTCAATTTCTGGGCGTGCTATCCTGCCGATGGGTCGGAGTGCGGCATCGCCCTGACGCCACTCTTCGCCGATCAGCGCGGCAAGGAAATTGCCGGAAAGAGGTGGGAATATCTCAGCAGCCACATTGCCCCCCCGAACTCGCGTAAGGCCGGATTCTGGGGCTTCTGTTCTGCTGACGTGCCCCGCAAAGAAGGCGCGACCCAATTCCTCGGCTTCTCCATCAAAACCACCTATGTACCCGGTGGCCAGATGAAAGCCACGAAAACGCTGTATCTAAAAGACCTGGGGCTCGAGCGCATCAAATATGCCAGCGTGCCGTTGTACTATGTGGTGGGCAACTACCGTGATAACTACCTCAGTGGCAGTGGCGCACGGGGGCTGACTGATCAGAGCGGTGGCGCCACCACGCCTTACCTATTGCTCGACAACTTGGTCGATTCGGCGAAGCAGGGACGTCCGGCGCAACTGAATGTGCGGCTATTCGCCTATGACACGCAGGACCGCCTGGTATATACCACCATATTGAACAATCTGCCGGCAAAGGATACCCCCGATTTCTTTACTCGCATTCCGATTCCCTTGACCACGCCGGGCACGTACCGCATCAAGGGGAAATCGTATAATGCGGTCACCGGCGAGTACTTCACGACGGATTGGGTGAAACTCATCGTGCTCAAAGGCGCCGCCAAACCGCTCGCCGCACAACCGGAGAACGGTTTATTGGCCATCAATTCCGCCAAGCCCTTCGGCCGACTGGAGAAAACGGACAAACAGGAAATCACGTTCCAGGTGGGCGCCATCCCAGCCACGGGCCCCTGCGAATTACGCTACGCGGTAATTCCCTACCAGCCCTGGGTGCCCGTCAGACAAGCGGTGCAGCCGGTGACGCTGGACCAAACGATCCCGGTCGCCAAGCCCGGCAAACTGACCGTGCCGTATGTGCCCAAGCGCACAGTCGAACTGGTGGTGGCCGAACTGTGGCAGGGCGGCAAGCGCATCGAGCGGGAGGAGCGTCTGATCGGCATCCGCAATGAACTCGATAAGGCCCCGGTCTTCACCAATCGGGCAAAGATTCCCTCCCTGGATGACCTGGCGGGGCCGGGGAAAAACTGGATGAACATTCAGCTCCATGAAAACCCGGGAAATGATCAGTTGCAGAACCTGGCCCAAAATATCGACGAAGCGAAAAAACTCACGCCGAACCTTGGCTTCCGGCTGGATTTGAATCGTCTGGAGCCGATCCCCGGCGTCTATGACTGGGACTATTTGACGCCGATGTTCGACCTGGCCGCCCAGAAGGGGTGCCGGATCATCCCCTATATGAACCTGAAGTGGCCGGTGGATTGGGCCCCCGTCGAATTCCAGGTCGATGCCGACGGCTGTGCACACCGCGTGGGGACGATGTGGGGGTACATGGTCGGCAAGTACCTGTACCCCAACGGGGAGTACGGCCCGCAGATCATCCGGCAATTCTGCACGCAGTTCGCTCGCCAGTATCTCAACCACCCCGGTCTGGGCGGCTACTATTTTGAGAACGAGCATATCGGCTTCAGCGCGGCCAATGGCCCGCTGAATTCCTACCACGCAGCGAATCGCAAGCGTTTCGAGACGTTCCTTGCCACACGCTATGGCGTGGTCGCCAAGCTCAATGCCGCCTACGGCACACGCTATGCCGCGTTTAGCGACGTGCCGCTGCCGGTGACGAAAGATTTCCCTCCGCAAGCGATGTTGGCAGACTACACCTTATTCATGAGCGACACCGCGGAAACGTTCGTGTTACGCGACGAGTTCAACGCCGTGCGCCAGGAAGACCCGCAGCGGCCAATCATCGTCTATCACATCAGCCCGGAGAGCAATGACTTTCTGCAAAAAGTCGTGCAGGGCGGCGGCATGATGGCTAACGGCGGCATTCATTCCAATTTCCATGTGGACTTTGAATACGAACGCTATAACGCCGTATCGGGACTACGCTATCGCATGGAACCCCATGACATGTGGAATTACGACCCCATGCCGCATGGATTTGACGAAATGATCTTCGGCATGTTGGCCATGGGTGGACGTGGGCTGCAAAACCACATCTTCCTGCCGGGGACGCAAGCCTTCAATTACGACAAGGCCATGCAGCCGGGCCAGCGCACCGGCCTCGACAAGCTGGTGAAAGCCGCGCCGATGCTGCGTGAACTGCGCGATACTGAGAAACAGCATGACCCCATCGGCATCATGGAACTGCACTCCCGCACGGTACTCGGTAAGCCGTTCGAATGGACCATCTGGAGTATGCACTGTGCCCTCTTCGCATTCAAGCACTACAGTCCACGGGTGGTCTTTGACAATGGACGCCTCGATTACCTGGACGGCTCGAAAGTGATCTTTGTTGGCGGCAGTGTCATCGATGCGGCACAACTGGCCTACCTGACCCGCTACGTGCAGAACGGCGGCAAACTGGTGATGCCGATGACCGCTGGAGAATGCCGCATGGAAACTCCCGACACCGGGAAGACCCAGGCATTGATGGAAGCCCTGGGGATCGATTTCTTTGCCCCTGGAACCCAGCTGCCTGACATCAAATTTATGCATGACCTGTACACCGTAGGTAAAGGACAAGTGCTGGTCATGCGCAGCCCGTTGTGGCTCGACCAATGGGAGGTGGTCGTGCCGGCCCTTATGCAATGGGCGGGAGTGACCGAGCGCCTGGCCGACTCCGACGACCGGTACATGCAGATGCATGTACTGCGCCATGGCGATGCCTGGTACCTGGCCACCACGCATCGGTCAAGTCAGCAAAGCGGCTATGCTGGGCCGAAGAGTTGGGCAGGCAACGCACGTTTCTGCCAGCCACTGCCCGCCGGCCAATACCGGGTGACCGAGATGATGGCGAATACCGAGGTGGGAATCTTCACCCCCGAGCAACTGGCCGCCGGATTTGCCGCAGGAAATTACGAAGACCTGGAAATGAAGCTATTTAAGATTACTCCCGTAAAATAAGATGAGCGAAACAGCGCAATTCCGCATACCATAACGTAACTCGGACCCAATGCCTATAGCGGGCACTCACCTGCCAGCACGGATTCCTTCGCTATTTCTGATGTCCGCGTGTACCATCGCTTGCTCAATACTGATGAGATTGCGGCGAAGCGCGATAGACGCCTTTTTTAACCCAACGCTACCGATGCCCCCTCCAGGCTAAACCCGGTACCAGAAGGGGGCATTTTCGTGTCGACCGCATGCGGTCCAATTGGGGCCGGAGTCTGTCTTGACAATGGGGTGCGCTTTAGCAGGAATATGCGATTGGTCAGCGAACAAAAATGTTATATTTCACGCCGTAGATGGAGGCTCTGTCCCATGCAAGTGCTTTACCGCATTGCCCTGCTAACCCTGGTTTCCCTGGCTATCGGTGTCTGTGCTGCCGCCGAGACGATAGCCGCCGCGCCCACCGAGCCCCCGTATGCGAAGCTGCGTGGGGGGCTGGAGAATTGCCGTATACGTTTTACGCGGGATCATGAAGGACGGGTCGCCTTCCTCGGGGGTTCCATCACCGAAATGACCGGCTGGCGTGACCTGGTGTGCGCGGATTTAAAGACGCGTTTTCCGGACACGCGGTTTGATTTCGTCGCCGCCGGGATATCTTCGTTGGGCTCCACGCCGCACGCGTTCCGTTTCGAGCGCGACGTGTTGGGGCGCGGTCCAGTGGATTTGCTTTTCGTCGAAGCGGCGGTGAATGACTCAACTAATGGCTTTTCCGATTCGGCGCAGATCCGCGCCATGGAAGGAATCGTGCGCCAAGCCCGCACGGCGAATCCACGGATCGATATCATTTTCCTGCATTTCGTGGACCCGGAAAAGATGGCGTTGTACCGGAAAGGCGTCACCCCGCCCGTGATCGTGAACCACGAGAAGGTGGCGGAGTATTACGGCATTCCCTCCATCGATCTGGCAAAAGAGGTGACCTCGCGCATTGACGCCGGCGAATTCACCTGGGCGCAGTTCCGCGATTTGCACCCCTCCCCCTTCGGTCATGGCATCTACCAGCGCAGCATCGGGCGCCTGTTTGACCTGGCATGGCGCGGCCCGTTGCCGGAGCAGGCTCGCCTGCGGCCATACGCCCTTCCCACCACGCCGTTGGACCGCTGGAATTATGCGCAGGGCCGGTTGGTTGATCTCCGTGAGGCCACGCTGGGCGATGGTTGGCAATTGGACCCGAATTGGGTACCGGCACAGGGCGGCACACGCCCGGGGTTCGTGAAGGTGCCCATGCTGGTGGCGGAAACACCGGGAGCCATGCTGACCTTCAAGTTCACCGGTACGGCGGTGGGCATCTTCGTGGCGGCCGGCTATGACGCGGGGAAAGTGGAATATCGGATTGACGACCGCCCCGCGCGCATGCAGGATCTCTTCACGCCGTGGAGCGGCGGGCTGCACCTGCCCTGGGCGTATGTCCTTGACGATGAGTTGCCCCTTGACACGCATACGCTGACCTTGCGCCTGACCGATCAGCACCACCCGAACAGTAAGGGCACGGCCGCACGCCTCGTGTACTTCCTGGTCAACGGCTCCGACAAGGCCCACTAGAAGTCCGGCATCCAAGCCCTCGAACACAAATACCCGTTCAAGCCAATTCAATCCGGTCTGATCGATCGGATTGAATTGACTTAGTGCGTCATGGCACGCAATGCCTCATCGCCAACTTCCTCGTCGCCACCGGCGCGGTAATCGCCCCGACGGTGGGCGATACGCGCACCGAAGCCGACATTCTTGCCCACACCCAGCAAACCGTCGCCACGGCCCCGGGCGCCGCGTGGATCTTTATCACTGACCGCCTCGACAGCCATCTGGCCGCGCCATTGGTGGAGTGGGTGGCCACCATGCTGGGCGATACGCAACCCCTGAGCAAGCGATACCGCAGCGGCATCCTGCAATCCCGGCAGACCCGACGAGCCGCCTTAGCGGACACCACCCATCGCATTCGCTTTGCCTACGTGCCCAAGCACGCCTCCGGGCTGAATCAGGTCGAGATCTGGTTCAGCATCCTGGTGCGCCGTCTCCTCAAACGGGGCAGCGTTACCTCTGTCCATAAGTTGCGCCAGCGCATCCTACAGTTCATCTGTCAAGAGGTCACCGAGTACTCTATGTCGGTAACACGACGCGCGGCAGTTCCCATGATAAAACGCTGGCGGAGGCCGACGCCCCGCCGTTTCCCCCGGACAGCCGGGGTGCGGCGGACTTGGCGTATCAAGGGTACAGCCCGCCCAATCTGACCTTGAGCATTCCGATCAAAAAGCCGAAAGGCGGTAAACTCACTGCTGACGAAAAGGGCATCAACACCGTGCTGGCCAAAAAACGGATCTATGTCGAACACGCGATTCGCGGCATCAAACGACAGCGCATCGCCACCGACATCTTTCGCAATACGAGCGCTGGGATGATCGACCTCAGTATCGAGGTCGCCGCCGGACTTTTGAACCTAACAAACCAATACCGGACAAAGCCCATAGCTCGAGTTGCCTATTCCCTCGTCAATATTCCCTTCTTTTCCGCCAAATGCCGCAAAATCGTACCATCGATCAGCACTAAATGGCCCCTATTTCCACAGAAAATTCCCATGCGATGGTGACTGCCACTGCTTGAGCTGCCATACTTTACGCGAAATGGCCCATATACCGTTCCATCGCATCCATCAATGCGTCGGCATTTTCCAACGGCATGCCAGGGTACATGCCGAATATCATGGTGAGTCCGCCTTCGCGACTGCCGAGTGTTTCAACCTCGGAGCGGATGAGGGCGTCGATCTCGGCCGGGGCGCCGAAGCGGGTGATCGATTGGCGGTCGATGTCCAGGTCAATGCAGACGCGTCCTTTGAGATGGGTACGGATCCAGTCCACGCCATTCACCAAATCCTGCAGGTTCATCGCGGTCACCCCATCATCAATGAGGTCGTCCACCAGTTCGCGGATGTCGCCATCAGAATGCATATGCACGATGCAGCCCGCCGCCTTCGCGGGGGCCATCAGTCGGGCATAGGCCGGCTTAATGTACTGGCGGAACTGCGCCGGCGAGAGCATCGGGCCCACCTGCATGCCGAGGTCTTCGGGAAAACTCATCCACTCGACGCCGCAGGCAAGGTAACGCGCCACGATGCGGGCATTGTAGGCCTCAATCATGTCGAGCAAACGCGGCAGGCGCGGCTCTTCATCCGCCATGTCGAGGATAATATTCTCGTAGCCATGGATATCGCAGGCGCGCAGGAAGGTATGGCCATGCGCCAGACTGCCGGCGCATAGCCGACCCTCGCCGCGCGCCGCCGTCAGGCTGGCGCCGATCGCTTCCCAGTCATAGTCGCTATCCGCGTCGGGCGGAGTATAGCGGTCAAACGCGTCCCACGTCGCGAGCGGATGTCCCGTCACCGCGCCGACGATACCGTTGTCGCTCGTTTCCCACACGCAGCCCCACGGATCGGTAAACGGCGTTCCCGCGGTAGCATCGGGCGCATACAACGGCTCTACCTGATCTTGCGGCACGAAATCGGGAAAGAGCAGTGGATGCTTCGCCAGCAGTTCCTGCAGCGCCGCTTGCGGGTAGTGATGCCAGCAAGCGGCGTTGATATGGTAGAACATGGGGATGGATTCCGGGCGTTCAAAGCGTGCCGCGCGCAATAGATTTTCACGTGGGGTCATGGATACGTGCTCCTTCACTGACGAGCGAGTCAAGCCTTGTGTTCGCGTACCAATTCCGACAAGGCGTCCTGTAAAATCGGCGTTTGTGGGTACGCGTGGCCGCGATGCTGATAAAATCCTTCGGCATACGGCACGCCGATGCAATGCCCGGCCTCGGCATCCCATCCACGCATCTCGTCGATATACTGATCGACGCCATGCTGGATGCGTAGCCATTCCCGTTGTGAGGCGTGCCGGCTCAGCATCTCCGCCTTCCGGTCGATTACCGTGGAGATGTCGATGAACCATGGCGCGACGACCGGCTGTCCGAAGTAATTGACGCCGCCCAACGGGCCAAAGTAGTACAGCGGGACTAACGCAGCGGTCGGCGGGTGCGCGGCGGCGGGGCCGACGACGTAGTTGGGGATCGGCGCG
>DASXVL010000032.1:0-5054 GCA_036504255.1 Armatimonadota bacterium
CGTCTGTATGTGGTCTGGTCCGCGTATGCAAGACGCGACCGCTGGCCAGGACGTCACAGCAGCATTATTTTTGATAATAAGATCAGTTTTCATCGGTATCTATCGCGGTTTGCCGCGTAATAGGACTTTATCCGCTCCCCCCCGAGGAGAAGGGAGAGAAAGTAGGGTACGCTGAGCATCTTTGCCGCGTTGCGCACTTGCGGGCAGAACCAAACCGCTCGCTCCGTGTCAAAGGTAACACGAGGCGACGGCCGACTGCGGCCTCTCCTCCGGTAGAGCAGTGACTATTTTGGCTTCCGGGTTTTCGTTCATGAACAGTATGCGTTTATTTCGTCTCCTCGCGTTCCTCCTCGTGGCGTCCATGGCGTGCCTTGTCAGCCATGCGGCAGATGCGCCGGATACCGGCAGCAGCGCTAATCCCGCCGTGCAGATTGTTCCGTCGCCGCATGGCTGGACCATTCATGCGGTGAGCGTGGAATCGCATGAACTGCTGACGACCTTCGCCGCGGCGGCGCACCTGCAACTCATCGTGGATGACACGGTGAGACGCCGTGTGACGGTACACATTGTCGATAAACCCGCCGCGGAGGTGATCAAAGTCATCGTCGACGCCTATGGCTTCTCCTGGGCCGAGGTGGAGGGCGTGCAGATCATCTCGGAAGGCATGCCGCGCACCCCCTCGTCCTACTTACTCTCCGATATCGCCTCGGTGACGACCAAATACGTCACACCGTCGCAGGCGTGGTCGCTGCTGCCCGTCTTTCTGCAAGGCGAGGTGAAGATCAATACCGATCAGAACTCCGTCGTGCTCTCCGGGCCCAAGCCGGTGTTGGATAAATTTCGCCGCGACGTGGCGCAGTTTGATATTCCCGCCGCGCAAATTCTCTTGGAAGTCAATGTGGTCGAGTTCACCGACGTGAGCACCGACTCCTTCGCGGCGATGCTCGGGTATCAAAGCGGCAAAGTGGGCATCACCACCGATTCCTTGACCGGGCAACTGACTTTAACCGCGCTGACGCGCTTGCCCACGAACTTTACGGCGAAATTACAGGCGTTGGTGGAAAACCGGAAGGCGCGCGTGCGCGCCAATCCGCGCATCGCCACGGTGAGCGGGCGCTGGGCGAATATCTTTATCGGCCAACAGCAATATTTGACCACGCCGGTGAATATCCCGGGCAAGGGGTCGTCGAACTCCATCGACGCGGGCGTGTCGTTAGAGATGACGCCGCTGACGGGGGGGGCGGGCGAGATTATTCTCGACTTGCGCGAAGAGATCAGTACCTTGAGCACCCCTGACCCGGTGACCGGGTTGCCGACGAAGACCACGCGCTCGGCGAACAGCGTGGTGCGCGTGAATGACGGGCAGACAATTGTCATCGGCGGGTTGCGACAGATGGAGAACCGTTCGGTACGGCGCGCGATCCCCATTTTAAGCGAGGCGCCGCTGATTGGGAATTTGTTTAAATCGAAGCGCGTGGAGAACACCATGGTTGACCTGTGTATCTTCATCACCGCGCGGACACTGAGCCAGACGGGACACCTCCCCGCGGGGGAGGAAACGGAGATCCGTGGACGCGTCGGGGTCGAGGAGCCAACCAAGAAATGACGCGTGGGCTCTTCGCGTTGCTGGTAGTCTGTACGCTGTGGCTGTCCTCGCTGGCGTTGGCGCAGGAACAAACGTCCTGCCAACTGCAAGGCATCAAGGTCGAGCCGGTTGCCAACGGCTTACGCCTGCGGCTGAAAGCGGATGGACTGATCGATTTTTCCTGTACCCCGGATAATATCCGCTGGGGCGGGAATACGCAGCTTGCCATCGCCTTGACCAACATGCGCGGGGGCGCCGATTCGCTGGTCGAGGTCGGGCACTATCCCTTGAGTCACCTGGAGTTTTCGCTGCTGCCGGGCAGCGAAAATGGCATCGGCTTGCAATGCCGGCTGGTGTTTTACGGCGAAGCGCGGGTGAGCGTGTTTAACGGCGCCCCCTATGGCTGGGATGACACGAGTTGGGCGCCAAAGAACGTCACGCAGGTCGCGGTGATGAGCACGCGGCAACGCAACGAACTGCTCATCATGATCACCAGCAATAAGCCGGAAGAACCGGAACGACCGCAGATCGCGAACCTGAAAACTACGCTGACGGTGAGCGGGTCACGGGAGCAATTGGCGCTGCATGCGGTCAATGCCGATTTGCGTATGGTGGCGGATCGCCTGGCGCAACAGACGCGCATCCCCATCATCCTGGCGGATGAAGTAGAGTGCTCGATTACGGCGCACCTGGACGGGCTACCGCTGGACCGGCTGCTGAATGCGCTTGCCAACAGCTACGCGTTATCGCTCTCGCAGTTGAACGGCGCCTATTACTTTGGCCGTGGGCTGGGGGGCAAGGCCTCGGGGTACTTGACCACCACCACCCGTACCGTGCCGTTGAGCTACCTCTCGCCGGAAAATGCCCGCGCCTTGCTCCCGGATGCCTTGCTGCCCTATGTGCAAATCAACACCACGGCCGGGGCGGTGACGGTGAGCGGGTCGCCGTTCATTTTGGACAAGATCGCTCGCGATTTACGCGTGCTCGACCAGCCGGCGTATCACTGCCTGTTACGCGCCTGGGTGATCTCGTGCGAGGATCAGCAGACGGCGTTGAACTCCATCATGACCAAGGTCACCGGGGGGACGACTGCCGTCTCGCTGGACAGCGCCGGAAGTCTGGCGGTCGATGTCGGACCGCGGCAACCGGAACTGCTGCTCGCGCAGATCCGCGCGCTGGCGCAGGGGATGAAGATGCGCGTCGAGGCGGTGCCGGTCGTGCAGGTGCTCAATGGCGGCTATGCCAATCTCTTTGTCGGCCAATCCATTTACTACTGGCGGCTGACCGACGCGGCGGATCAGGATATCGTGTTGTCCTCCATCGAGTCCGGTACGCAACTGCAAGTGACGCCGCGCACGAGCGGCGAGTGGATCACCGTCGATGTGAAGGTGCAGAATAGTTTCTTGCGCGAGACGAATGCGCTGGGTCCGCTGATCCTGCGCCGTTCGGTGGAGGGCACGGAGCGCCTGCGCTCCGGCGATACGATTATTATTGGCGGCTTGCATCTGACGACCTCGGAGGGACGGCAGGACAAGACGCTGGCGCATCCCGCTCCCCTCGGCCCGTTGGCGCGGGGGTCTTCGCGCGCAATTAGTGAACAGAGTGTGTGGGTCTTACTGCAAGCGCAGGCGATCCTGACCCCGGCGAAACCGGTGAATCTTCCGGCGACTGAAGGTAAACGATAATGAGGCTAATCATGGGACAACGCGTGCTGCTGGCGTTCTTGCTGGCGCTGGGCGCGCTGCAGGCGGGATGGGGACAGGCCTACTGCTCGATCCGCGAGTTGAAGTCGAGCGCCCTGAGTAACGGCGTGCAGATCATGCTCAAGGCGGATGGCATTCTGAGCTGGGATTGGGACGCCAACAGCCGCGCCGCCGGCAGCGGTCGGCCCATAGGGCAAGTGTCCATCCGCTTTGCCGGCGCGCGCCTCGCCGTGGAGAAGACCCTCTACGACATCAATCTGGACCCCGTGAGCACGGCGATGCTCATGGTGCCGCAAGACGCGCAAAATGGGCTGGGCGCAATGCTGCAGGTGACCATGACGCAGCCGTCGAGCGTGGAAGCGGTGCTCAGCGAAGACCGGCAGACCTTTCTGCTGACCGTGAAAGGGCCACGCACCGTGGAGCGTCTCAACCACGGGGATGGCGGTGACGCGGCGGCGAGTGCTGCGGGCGCGATCAAAGTCTCCGTGGATAAAGGGCTGATCAGCGTGCGGGCGGTGAAGGCGAATATTCACCAACTGGTGTCAGAGATCGCGCGCCAGGGGAACATCAGCGCGGCGGTCGATGACGCGGTGCGGCATGACGTGAGCATCAGCGTGCAGGATCGCGCGCCGTTGGAGGTGTTGCGTGGCATTGCCGCGGCCTATGGGCTGGCGCTTTCCACGGTGGGCGATGTGTATATGCTCAGTGAAGGGGTACCGGCCGACCTCTCGACCTATCAGCGCAGCAGTACCAACTCCTATGCCATGCGCTACCTGAAGGCGAGCGACGCCAAATCGCTGCTGCCCTCCTTCCTCTTTAAGTATGTGCACGACAACCCCGAGCAGAACGCCGTGGTGGTCACCGCTCCCTCGCAGATGCTCGATAAGATCGGCAAAGACCTGCGCACGGTCGATGTGCCGCCGCCGATGATTTTGGTGGAATGCGCGGTGGTCGAACTGACGGATTCCAACGACTATGATTCCACGTTTAGCTGGCGCTACCACGACGATAAGGTCGATTTCGGCACGGATAATACCACCGGCATGGTGAATTACACCAAGTCGGCGGTCGTAAGCACGGCGTCACTCCAACTCTGGCTGCAGAAATTAATGACGCAGGGACGCGCGAAAGTGGAGGCGCACCCCTCCATGGCGGCGGTGAATGGCAAAGCGGCGGAAATCTTTATTGGCTCACAGCGCTTCATCAAGGTGCAGGCCCTGCGCAATGGCGTGATGCAAGAGCGCCTGGAAACCGTCCCGGTCGGGGTACGGCTGAATATTCGGCCCTCCACCGGCGGCAACCAGGAGATCACCACCTGGATCAAGGTGGAAGTCTCCAATATTGTGCAGATCGATCCGCAGAGCGGCGTGCCGCTGCTCGGGACGCGGCGCGCGGAAACCACCATGCGCACGCGCGACGGGGAAACGATCATTCTCGGCGGGCTGTCGCTCCGCCAGGAGGACGAGACGAAACGCCGCATTCCCGGGCTGGGTGGGCTCCCGCTCATCGGCTCGCTCTTCCGCAGCAAATCGACCAGCGCCAACAAAACCGAGCTGGTGCTGCTGATACGACCACGCCTGATGGACGAAAACGGACGCTTGCCCGCCGTGGAAGATACGGAAATGCGGCAGCACTTCCTGCAACCGGATGATCGCGGGTATGGCGCCAAAGACGACGTGGAAATGAAGTCGCCCGCGACGGGGCCTGAGTAGGCGCTCACGCTGGCCGATACTTCGGTGGAAGCGGGGCGCTCTGCCCTCGTGCCG
>DASXVL010000033.1:0-2747 GCA_036504255.1 Armatimonadota bacterium
CCGCAGCGAGTCCCGCTCTCCCGATGGCTGGGAACGGCGCGACTCGCTGCGCTCGAACCCTTCCAAACAGCGCTAAGGACGTACGGCATGCCTGGTAATCGCAGAGCCTGCGATGAGGCTAACAGTACACCGCATTGCGCGGTTAACTACCTTGCGCTCAACAGGCATTCCAGTATAGCGTGGATACGCTTATCAGGCGATAAAGTCGAGCGAGATATCCAGCGCGCGGACAGAGTGGGTGAGTGCGCCGACGGAAATCAGGTCCACGCCGGACTCGGCGATGGCGCGCACGCGGTCGAGGGTGACGCCGCCGGAGGCTTCCGTCAAGGCACGCCCGGCGATGAGGTCGACGCAGGCGCGCATCTGCTCGGGCGTCATGTTATCGAGCATGATGATATCCGCCCCGGCGTCAAGGGCGTGTTGCGCCATCTCCAGCGTTTCCACTTCGACTTCAATTTTTAGCGTATGCGGCGCACCCGCGCGCGCGGCGTGAATGGCCGCGGTGATACCGCCGATCGCCAGAATGTGGTTGTCCTTGATGAGCACGCCATCGGACAGGTTGAAGCGGTGATTACTGCCGCCCCCGACGCGCACGGCGTATTTATCGAGCACGCGGTGACCGGGGATGGTTTTGCGGGTATCGACAATGCGCGCCTGGGTGCCGGCCACGGCCTGCACGTAGCGCGAGGTGGTGGTGGCAATACCGGACAGGCGCTGCAGAAAATTTAAGGCGGTGCGCTCAGCAGTGAGCAGGCTGCGCACCGGGCCATGCATTTCGGCGAGTTGCTCGCCGGGAGAGATGGGACGCCCGTCTTCCACTAACGCCGTGAAGCGTAGGCGCGGATCGACGCGACGCATAACCAGCGCGGCGACCGGAAGCCCGGCGAGAATGCCGGATTCTTTGGCCACTAACACGGCATCGCCTTCGGCATCGGCGGGGATGGTTGTCGCCGAGGTGATATCGCCCGTGCCGAGATCCTCGGCGAGGGCGAGGTCAATCAAGGGATATACGCTCCGCACCAGGGCGGCGTCCAGCATGTCGGGGGTCATGGTGTCTCCGTTCGCGGGTCGCAGTGTGTCTATAGCCTAGCGCCTTTGCGGAAGTTTTGTCCAGTCATCTGCGCAGACGATGTCGGCTACTCGGCCCCGGTGAATCCGTCCAAACCGGGAGTTTCTTGTTCCATAAAGGTCGCCAAGTCAGGCAGCGCATGCACACTGGCGAGGCCAAATTGTTTGAGAAACATATCAGTGGTGCCGTAGAGCATCGGCTTGCCCGGGGTATCGCGATGACCGCGTTCGCAGATAAAGCCATGCTCCAGCAACGTCGCGACCACGCGGTCGGAATTGACGCCACGCAGTTGCTCGATTTCCGGACGGGTGACCGGCTGCCGGTAGGCGACGATCGCCAACGTTTCCAGTGCGGCGGGCGAGAGTTTGATCTTCGGTGGTTCGTGTAGCCGCGACACATACGCGGCGAATTGGGGCTTCGTCACCAGTTCGTATCCGCCGGCGACCTCCAGCAGTTGGATGCCCGCATAGCGTGCTTCCAAGCGCTCAAGCCATTGGCGTACCGCCGGGGCGGGTAGCTGCAGCAAGTCGGCCAGCTCGCCCAGTGGCAGTGGGCGATCCGCCATAAAGAGCAGGCATTCCAGCGCGCCGAGGATATCAGGCGTCTCTGTAGTTTCTTCGTGTTCGGTCATCATGTGTGCGTGTATAGTACCAATTCCGTGAATGGACTGACAAGCGCTGGAGCGCGGGAACTGTCGTTCTCGCGCTCCTATGTAAACCGCCGACGCTCGGCGGGAAACGATCTTCCCTTCCGCTGTACCCACCGGCTGCGACGGCAAGACACGGCACATGGACAACCCACGCCGCGAATGGGTACAATTTCACGAGAGAGACGAGGAGTTTGCTATGCCACGACGGACAGATACAATGATCCGCGCGATTGCGGCGAATGGCGGCGTCCGCGCGTTCGCCATCAATTCGACCAACCTGTGCGAGCGCGCGCGCCGCGCGCAAGGCACGTTGCCGACGGCCACGGCGGCCCTGGGCCGCTTACTCAGTGCCGGGGTGATGCTGGCCGCGACCATTAAGGAAGGCGAGCGCATTTCGTTGCGCGTGGAAGGCGACGGCCCGCTGGAATCGCTGTTCGCACAAGCGACGCCAGATGGACGCGTGCGTGGCTACGTGCGCCAGCCGCTGGTGAATCCGCCGCTACGCGGCGGCAAGCTCGATGTGGGCCGCGCGGTGGGCACGCAGGGGGAGCTCTTTGTCATCCGTGATCTTGGGATGCGTGAACCGTACGTGGGTCGCGTCCCGCTGCAGTCCGGCGAGATCGGCGACGATCTCGCCTACTACTTTGCCGTCTCGGAACAAACGCCCTCGGCGGTGGGGCTGGGCGTGTTGGTGGACACCGACAATCACGTCATCGCCGCCGGCGGCTACATCGTGCAGGCGCTCACCGGGGCCTCCGAGGGCGTCAAGGCGCTATTGGAAGCGAATATTCGTAACGCGCCACCTCCCAGCGACCTCATCCTGTCGCTGCGCGATCCCGCCAAGGTGCTCGATGTACTGCTCGACGGCATGGCGTGGGAGGAAATGGAACGCCTCACCCCGCGCTACTACTGCGGCTGCACGCGGGCAAAATCCCGTCGCGCCCTGCTCGCGCTGAGCGAGGCGGACCTGACGGAGATGCTTGCCGCCGGTGAGCCCGCGCTGGTGAACTGTGATTTTTGCGGTCGCCA
>DASXVL010000034.1:0-4814 GCA_036504255.1 Armatimonadota bacterium
CGACGAGATGCTCATCCTCGGCGGACTCCCCGGCGCGATGTTTGCCCCACCCTTCACCGCGGACGATATCCGGCAACAGGTGTTGGAGATTATTCGCTTGCATAAAGACAGTGGCCGCTGGATGTTCGGTGTCGCCGACCAGGTACCGCCCAACGGCGATATCCGCCTGGTGAAACTGGTCAGCGACTTGATTGTGGAATATGGGCAATACGCGTGAACGTACTTGCGGGCATTACGCCTCGACCGGCGTGATGCCCGCGGCCCGTAGGAGCGCCTGATAGCCCCACTCATCCCACTCGGCCTTCACCCCGATGCCCGGTAGGTCCGGATAGTTCTTCATGATGAGCCCGCCCTGGAAGATGCGCACCATCTTCTCGGCTTCCGCTTCGATGCGGGCGCGATCTCCGGTGGGCAGCACTTGCTGGATGTCGATGGGCGCCCAGAGGGCGACGTGGTGTTGCCGTAATTTCTCCGCCAACGCGGGCATGTCGTAGACGGCGGGCTGATCGAACTGGAAGCAATCGATCCCCGCTTCCACGAGATCATCGATGAGTTCCCAGTTATAGCCGCAGGAATGCATGAAGACCTTCATGCCGTAGGCATGGGCGGCGTCGGTCAGGCGGCGGTAGTGTGGTTTGAACACCTCGCGCCACATCGACGGGCCGATGAGCAGGCGATCCTGAATGCCGAGATCCTCGCAAAAGAAGATGCCGTCGGCCCCACTCTCGGCGATCAACTTGATGGCGCGTTCGAGTAAACCGGTGACGATCTCATGCAGGCGTGCGATTTCGTCCGGGTATTCCCCGAGATCGACGAAGTAGACTTCCATCTTGCGCAAATAACGGCTGCTGGCGAACACCCACCCCGGTACCCCAGCCACCTTAAATTGCTCGCCCGGTTGCGCGAAGAGAGCGCGCATATCGTCATAGCGTCGCGGGTCATCGAAATCCGGCAGTTTGAGCGTGTCCAGCTGATCCCAGTCGGTAATGGCCGGGGTATGGATCTCTCCGCTGGCGCAGCCATCCAACATGCGGTACCAGAGATTGCCCCACTCATCGTCGTAATATTCCAGATTCTCTTCCGTCCAGCGGCGCTGTTGGAAGGTGAGCGATGGCCCCGGTCCGGTGAGACGCATATCGTTGATGCGGTCGTCGGAAAAGGTCAGCCCCGGTCGGTCCGGGTTGGCGTGCGCCAAATTGGCATAAATGATTTCGCGTGGTGTCATGATGTCCCTGCACTCCGCCTCGTCGGTAACGATATTGATAGTATTATCTGATAGCTTTTTCCCTCGCGTCAATGGACGATATGATGCGTTCATTGTAGAATATGATATGGCAGATTTCCCCATCACCTTTAAATCCTTCGGGTGGTCCCCGCGCCATACGGGGGTGTACGAACGGGTATTCACCGATCGGCATGGCCTGCATGTCGTCGATGGCGGCGGCATGAGCCTCACCTGCGGGGAGAGGCACTTTGCCCTGGAAGGCGCCTGGTGCTGGTCCACCACCGTGGGGCCGCGTTATGTATACGGCCCGTTGGCGTCGCCGGGATACTGGGGGCACCGCTACCTGGCATTTTGGGGGCCGCGCGCCGAGGAATGGATCGCCCACGACCTCTACCCCTTCGACCCCCAGCCGATCTCTCCCGATCTTGCCATCGGCGCGTGCATCGCGCGTATCACCGGCTTACTGCTGTATGAGCGGCCGCGCGAACAGTATCAGGCGATCAACCAATTGGAAGAGGTGCTGCTCACGCTGGCGCAGGAACGCGCGGTACAGAGCAGCCGCCAGCCCGCCTGGTTGGAGTACGTGATCGCCCGCCTCCATGCCGATCTCGCCGCGCCGGTCGACTATACCGGTCTCGCCGCGGAGTGCCATATTGCCCTGATCACCTTGCGCCAGCAGTTCCGTCGCATGATGGGCGTGCCCATCCATACCTATCGGACACGGCTCCGCCTGCACGCCGCGCGCAACTTGCTCAGCGAAACCGATGCCGCCATTGCCAGCATTGCCGAGCAACTGGGGTTCACCGACGCCGCGTACTTTACCCGCCAATTTCATCAGCTACAGGGCATGACGCCCGGGCAGTTGCGCCGGCAAGCGCAGAAGTAGCCGTTCAGGATGATCTGCCGCGGGATTCACCCGTCTGCCATTCTCTGTTACAATAGCAGCGCTATGACAGAGAAAACCGTACGTGTTCGTATTGCTCCCTCCCCGACCGGCGACCCGCATGTGGGTACCGCTTACATCGGGCTCTTCAACTATGCCCTGGCGCATCATTGCGGTGGCCAATTCCTGCTGCGCATCGAAGATACCGACCGTGAGCGCTTCCAGGAAGCGTCCGCGCGCGCCATCCTCGACGCCATGGCCTGGCTCGACCTCTCGCCCGATGAAGGGCCGGAGATCGGGGGCCCGGTGGGGCCGTATGTGCAGAGCGAGCGGCTGGCGATTTATCGCCGATATGCCGAAGAACTGGTGGAGGCCGGGCACGCCTACCACTGCTTCTGCAGCAAGGAGCGCCTGACGGAGATGCGCGCGGCGCAGGAAGCGTGCAAACTGCCGCCGAAGTACGACCGCCACTGCCTGTGCACCATGAGCGCCGATGAGCGCGCGCAGATGGTGCGCGATGGCGTGCCCTCGGTGGTGCGCATGAAGATGCCGGATAGCGGCACCTCGCGCTGGACGGACCTAGTGCGCGACGAAGTCGCCTTCGACAATTCCCTTATTGATGACCAGGTGCTGCTGAAAGCCGATGGCTTCCCCACTTATCACCTGGCGAATGTGGTGGATGACCACCTGATGGGCATCACGCACGTCATTCGCGCCGAGGAGTGGATCTCCAGCACCCCAAAGCACATTGTGCTCTACCAGATGTTCGGCTGGGAGGCGCCGCGTTTCGCGCATTTGCCGCTGTTGCGCAATGCCGACCGCAGCAAGATCTCCAAGCGTCACAGCCATACCTCGTTACATTGGTACCGCGACGAAGGCTTTTTGCCGGAAGCGTTGCTCAATTTTCTGGCGTTGCTGGGCTGGTCGCATCCGGAGGAAAAGGAAGTCTTCTCGCTGCAGGAAATGGTGGATAAATTCAGCTTCGACCGCTTTAATAAATCCGGCCCCATCTTCGACCTGGAAAAACTGCGCTGGATGAACGGCGTCTATCTGCGCGAACTATCCGTGGACGACTTGTATGCGCGCGCCGAGCCATTTTTACAGAAAGCCGGGCTGGTGCCCACGCCCCCGCAGCCGGAGGAGCAGGAGTACGCCAAACGCTGCGTGGCGCTGGAGCAGGAGAAGGCGCGCACGTTGAGCGAATTCCCCGACCTTGTCGCCTTTATGTTCGATCCCAACTTCGCCTTTGAGGACGAGGCGGTGAAGAAATGGCTGCACCCGGCGCCGGAGCATGTACGCCCGGCGTTCCACAAGCTCATCGAGCGCATCACGGCGCTACCGGCGGACGGCTTCACCCCGGAGACGCTCGAAGCGATGACGCGCGTGGTTGCCGAGGAACTGGGCGTCGGCGCGGGCAAAGTCATTCACCCCACGCGCGTCGCCATGAGTGGGCGCACGAAGGGACCATCGCTCTTTCACCTGATGGAAGTGCTGGGCAAAGACGAAGTGCTCTATCGTTTCACGCGGGCACTGGATATCACCAAGGGGGCGTAGCGCGCGCATGTGGTATACCGGCACAGGGGATGAGGGCTATACCGGGCTGGTGGGCGGTGAGCGTGTGGCCAAGGACGCGCCGCAGATTGAGGCGCTCGGCGATCTCGATGAGGCCAATTCGGCCATCGGGGTGGCGCGGGCGTTCACAGTGCGCGCGGAGAACCAGCCGCTCTTGCTGCGCGTGCAACGCGAGTTGTATCTGCTGATGGCCGAGATTGCCTCTCCAGACCCCGAATGCTTGTCACGGCGTATCGAGTCGGACATGATCGCGGAGTTAGAAGCGGATATCGCCCTGCTCGGAGACGCCTCACAGCGTCACATTTTCATCGTGCCTGGCGATACGCGAGGCGGAGCGACGCTTGACCTGGCACGGAGTGTGGTGCGCCGGGCGGAGCGACGGGTGGTGCACCTGACCCGTGAGGGGTACGTGCGTAACGAGCGCCTGATGCGGTATTTGAACCGACTCTCCTCGCTGCTGTTTGTCTTGGCGCGCGCCGAGGATGCCGCGACGGGAATCCGTTCCACTTCGGTGCAGGTATAAAAACGCCATGCCGGCTCCCCCAGAGGAGCCGGCATGGCGTTTTGGTATAAGTTACTGCATGACGACGGACACCTTTTCCGCCTGCGGGCCTTTGACGCCCTGCACCAGGTCAAAATCGACCGTCTGCCCTTCAACGAGCGAACGGTATCCTGCGCCCTGCACTGATGAATAATGTACGAAGACATCCTTGCAGTCTTCGACTTCGATGAACCCATAGCCCTTTTGGGCGTCGAACCACTTGACTTTACCGATGGTTGCCATAAAAAACCTCCACAAAATGAAACAGAGTGTTTTTTTGCCAATCATCAGCAAGCAGGCCTGCAACCTTCACAAGCCTAAATTTAGTATAATACCGCCTTTTTTGCTTGTCAAGAAACCTCGCCAAAAAAATCGACTAAAAGTGTCCTTTTTCCGGTTGACCTCCGGAAATCACATATAGGGAGTCCCGCTTTGCCCACGGCGCTAACTCCCCGGCATGGGTATTACCTGCGGCATAACCGTGGTATGCACACCCTTTTCGACATTGCTGCGCGACACCGGGGCAGAGTACGTCTGTCTCGTGTGAATAATCAAGGCAATGGGGGCACATGCCATGCAACTACATCTCTTGT
>DASXVL010000035.1:0-1822 GCA_036504255.1 Armatimonadota bacterium
GTCTGCACCATCGCCGGCCCGGCGACCGTTTCGGTGTTCGGGGCGTGCTGGTGCGAGCAGAAGTGCAGGTAGTCACGGTTAAAGAAGGGGTCTTGCCGGTCAACGAGCACGGTGCCGTGCGTCGCGGTGATGCATTGCGCCGGCGCGTAGACCACGAAGGCGGCGCTCTCCCAGGCGTCGAGCGGGAAGCGCGGCACCAGGTATTCGGGACTAAACGCGCTCACGCCGTCATAGGACACGCCCAGGTCAAGCACAAAGGCCCCTCGCTCCGCATCCAGCGCGCTGGAGCCGGTGACGAAGAGCTTGCCGCCCTGCGCCCGGTAGGCCGTCAGCTTATCCAGCAACTTGCCGTGCACGGGGATCGCGTCGGGTAAGATCAGTACCGCGTAGCGTGTGAAGTCAGCCTCCATGTCGAGCACATCGTAGAGGAGATGCCCTTCCTGCAGTACGCGAACTACGCCGGCGTCCACCAATCCCGTTTTGGCGGAGGGGCCATTGGTAGGCTGGTTGCCCACCACGGCTTCCAGCGAGAGGACGCCGATATCGGCGACGCTGTGCACGCCGCAGCACCAGGGTTCTTTCGCTTCGACTTCCGCATACGCGGTACCGAGCAGCGCGTAAGTGGCGGCGTCGAGTTGACCGAAGGGGTGCATTTGATCGCCCACGGAGATTTTCGCGCCGTTCGCCAGCGAGAGCGCCGCTTCGTAGCGTAGCGCATTCGGGTGCTTATACCCGCCGAATTCTCCCCAGGAGGTATGGAATTTGCCGGTCATGCCAAGGAATTCGCGCCCGAGCCCCTGGACGTACCGCGCGGACAGTGGGAAGTGGTCATACCCCCAGCCACCTGTCGGCAGTGATTCGAGCTCTAAATGGGTATGCAATTCTGCCAGTTCGCGGTCGCCGCGGACAATGTGACCGCCGTTGTGGAAGACGCGCATGCCGGGCTTAATGGCATGGATCGCGTCATTAATGCTGCGCGCGTAGTGCAAGTACGTCTCGCGGCCCAACTCGTGACGCGCGGCGGCGTCGCGCGGGTCCCACCCACGCTTACGCATTTCCGCGACACAATACTGGCAGACACAATCGCGCACGCCGACGATATCCAGAAAAATGCCGTCGGCATCATAGCGACGGGTCGCTTCCGCCGTCTGCGCGACGAGATATTCGAGATACGGTGAACGCATGCAAAACTCATGGTAGCCGGCGTCCATCCAGCTCGCCCATGTCGGATTGCCGTTCGGCAGGTGACGCAGCCAATGGCTGTGCGTGGCGAAAAGTTTTTCGTCCAACCCGGCGGAGAGATAAACCGGCGTCTTGACCCCGATCTCGTGCGCGGCCTCGATCATCGCGCCGAGCAGGTCGAAGGTCAGCGTGGGGTGCATCTGACTCAACGGCACGTCGGTTGGGTGATATGACCAACCGTGATGGCATTTGGAGAAGACGGTGATCGAGTTGACATGCCCACGCTGGAGCATGGCCTGAAAATGCGCTTTATCCCAATGTTGGCCGACCCCTGGAATGGCTTCCGAGGTGTGGAAATCAAGGTGAACCTGACGAAAGGCTAATTGATCCATGTGTTGTTCCTTCACAGTGCGAAATGGGGCTTTGAGAGGAGGGCTAGTGCGTCGGCCGCGGCCTCTGAAATCCGCCTGTATTGAAGTATTGTAACGTTTCCCCCACAGCGATTCAACACTATCGGGGGTGGTGCAAGCGAATTTTGTCGATGGGACAGTCCCATAGAAGAAAAGCGGGCAGGATGGGGGCATATTGCCCGTACAGCGTGGACGCGTTATCCTTGTTGTCATGATAGCTGCTGTGCCTT
>DASXVL010000036.1:0-3135 GCA_036504255.1 Armatimonadota bacterium
GGCGGACGTGCCCCCGACCCCTGTTTCCCCGCCGCCGTTCATCTCTCCGGCAGTTGCGCAACCCACGGCTGAACCGCAACGCCCGGTAGCGGCCACCTTCATCGGCGTGGTGCTGCTCATTTTTGCCTTCATCGGCCTTGCATCGTTTATTTTTAGGCTCATCCAAATGACCACAGGCACGCTGATTCCATCTCCGCTTCCGTCATGGCTCTCCAGCCTGTCTATGGTGATCGGCGTGCTCTCCACGGTCGCGCAAGCAATCATGGGCATCGGATTGCTTCGCGTATTGCCCTGGGCGCGCGTAGGCGCCATCGTTACCTTCGTCGTGCTGTTTGTGCTTTCCGCCGTCATCTCTATCTTGACGGTGACGAATACGAACCTCCCGCAAATGGCAATGCCAAACAATCCGGTGACGCCATCAGTCATGCATGGCGTCCTGATCGGTTCCATGATTTTTGGGCTACTGTTTACCGCGGCCATCTACGGCCTGATGATTTATTTCCTCACCCGCCCGAACGTCGTCGCGGCCTTCGCGAAGCGTCAATAACGTGTGGAAAAGTCGCCTTCGAGGAAGGCGCCGGGGGTGTGGTGGACGGCGGTGATGCGCCCGGTGGGGGTGGCGAGCACCTCCACCACGTCGTAGCGGCAGTAGCATTCGGTGAGGCGGCGTTCGCGCTGGTAGTAGCGGGCCATGCGAATAATTTGCGCTTGTTTCTCGGCGTTGACCGAGGCGAGCGGCGTCACGTGGCTGCAGTCGGTGCGCGTGCGCACTTCCACGAAGACCAGCGTGTCGCCGTCGCGCGCAATGAGGTCGAGCTCGCCCTGCTTGCGGCGGTAGTTGGCCTCCAGCAGGCGCAAGCCTTTGGCGCGCAGCGCGCGGGCGGCGTGCCGCTCACCCAACGCGCCCAGCTCCGGCCGGGTCAACACGCGCCGCGCCCACGGCCAGTTCACGGCAGTTCGAGCACGCGGTGCTGCTCTTCCAGCAGATATTTGATGCCGCGCTCGGACAGATCGATGAGCCCGTTCATTTGCTCACGCGTGAAGGGCATGCCTTCCGCCGTCCCTTGAATCTCGACGAGCTTGCCGCGTCCGGTGAGCACCACGTTCATATCCACGCTGGCGCGTGAATCCTCTTCGTAGCACAGGTCGAGCATCTCGCGCCCGTCCACCACGCCGACGCTGACGGCGGCGATGGCGTCGAAGGTCGGCATAGTGCGGACCTTCCCCTGCAGATGCATCCAACGCAGCGCATCGTAGAGCGCCACGTAGGCGCCGGTGATGGACGCCGTGCGCGTGCCGCCATCGGCCTGAATGACATCGCAATCGATAGTCACCGTGCGCTCGCCCAGGTCGCGCAGTTCCACCACCGAGCGCAATGCGCGTCCGATGAGGCGCTGAATCTCCATGGTGCGTCCCGAGGGATGTCCCTTGGCGACCTCGCGCTGCTGGCGCGTGGAGGTGGCGCGTGGCAGCATGCTGTACTCCGCCGTCACCCAGCCGGTGCCCGAGCCCTTGAGGAAGGGCGGCACCCGGTCCTCGACGCTGGCGGTGCAGAGCACCTGGGTGTCACCCACCCAGATCATGCACGAGCCCTCGGCGTACTTCACTATCCCGCGCTCCATCTGAACAGGGCGCAACTCATATTCTTCTCGTCCGTCAATACGTGGCATACCCTAGCTATTCGCCTGCAAGCGCTCACTTACCTGCTGGAAAATTTTTCCAGGGTGCACGTACTTTCCGAATCCAATTCGGGGACAGACTACTTAATTGCCTTAACAACCCTGCCGTCTTCTGCCATACTCGCGGCATAGCACGACTTGCGAGGATTGTCCCAGGGATTGCCGCATCATTTCACCCAGCGGGCAATCGGCGGGCGCAGATCTTCTTTACCGATGAGGGTGATGATCCCTCCCTCGTCGCTACCCTGCGGCGCCACCGATTTTCTCACCCACCTGGAAGCGCTGCTGGGCCAACCGGTCACACCCGGCAAGCGGGGACGAAAGCCCAAGGTAAAAGGTGATGAGCAAGGAGCATCGTTGGGGAATAAAGTAGTCTGTCCCCGAATTAGCCAAAAGGTGATGAGCAAGGGGCATCGTTGGGGAATAAAGTAGTCTGTCCGCGAATTACCTACCAGCAAAGGCCACCGTGGAAAAATTCTCTTCTCACCCGGCACGCGGAATGCTATAATGGGCGCGCCGGAAAGGAACAATGCCCATGCAACTCTCGCGCGAAGAAATTGAACACGTCGCCCTGCTCTCTCGTTTGAAACTCAGCGAGGACGAGATTGGGCGCTTTACCGACCAGTTGAACAGTATTCTCGGCCACTTCGAGCAGTTGAAGGAAGCGGATACCAGCCGCGCCGCCGGCACCAGCCACGTCGTGCCCATGACCAACGTCATGCGCGAGGACGTGCAACGCCCGAGCTTCACGCCCGACGAAGCCCTGCAAAACGCACCCGAACGCCGCGCCGACCTCTTCCGCGTCCCCCGCGTCGTGGAATAAGCATTGCGACAGATTTAACAAAAGCTCCTGCCCCACTTGCTCACAGTGGGGCAGGAGCTTTTGTTGCTCGTGGCTGCGCTTACCGTGCCTGCTTGGTAAACGCCTCCACCATCGCCACGGCGTTTTCCGTCGGGGTCTCCGGCTGCAACGGTTT
This sequence comes from Armatimonadota bacterium, assembly GCA_036504255.1. Taxonomy (GTDB): domain Bacteria; phylum Armatimonadota; class Hebobacteria; order CAIYQO01; family CAIYQO01; genus DASXVL01. The sequence continues at coordinate 2,657 of DASXVL010000036.1, forward strand.
GGCGGGGGCGAGCAGGTAGCCGCCGCCCTCGCCCATCTCCCGCACCAAATGCTCCACTTCGCGCGTGAGTTCATCCGGGGTGGCGAAGGGGATGGTGCTCTGGCTGCCCAGGCATCCCCAGAAGGTGATCTTATCGCCAAATTGCTTTTTCAGCGCGTAGGGGTTCATGTCCGCGGCTTCCGGCTGCACGCTTTCCAGCACGTCGAGGCCGATCTCGATGAGGTCGGGGATGATGGACGCCACGGAACCGCAGGAGTGGCTCATCACCACCTTGCCGTGCGCGTGCACCGCATCGTAGATGCGCGCCCAGCGCGGCTTGAGGAATGTGCGCCAGCGCTCGGGGCCGATGATGACGCCGCGTTGATCGCCCCAATCATCGCCGAAGAGGATGCCGTCAATGGGCAGGTCCGCCGTATACTCGACGAAGTCGAGATAGAGGTACATGATCTTATCGAGCATCTCCTCAAAAAACTCCGGCT
>DASXVL010000037.1:0-6287 GCA_036504255.1 Armatimonadota bacterium
AAACGCTCCACCAATAATGATTTGATCTCCGATTTTACGGCGTCAGTTGCCATGGTCTCTCCCTTTCGTCGCGCATAGTCAATCCTCACGCGTCTCTCATTCATTTCGCGACAGCGCCGTGCGTTTCCTGTCGCGCCAGTCTACATCCGAGGGCTTAGCCGCGTTCCGCCGGTCCCATCACCACCAGGTCATGGAGTACCTCCAGACGTTTGCGATGGTCGGCGATATTGGCTTCCAGCAGGCGCACTTCCTGCTCCATGAGGGCGATGGCGTGCTCGGTCTTTTCCATGGTGTTGCAGGTGCTAAGGGCGCAGGCGGCGAGCAACTCCGGTACCGCGTTTTGCCGGCGCTCCAGCCGACTCGCCGCATCCAATTCGACTAATCGGTCGATCAGACGCTGGGGGTCGGTATCGTAAATCACCTGCGCGCCGGTCTCCTTTTGGATCACGTCCACGAGATGCGGGATGTGATCGGTCAGCCCGCCGGTGCCCTGGAGCACGCCGATAATTTTGCCTTCATCATAGGCGATGGCGAATTCGCCAAGCGTGCCGGAACGCCCCCCGGTGAGCACGACGATGTCGCAACTGCGCACGCCGGTGATCTCGCGCCCCATCAAGCCGGAACCCGTATAGATGATGACATCGAAGCCATCCGACGGCGAATTATACTTGATGGTATGCTCGGCAAAATTATGTCCCGGCGAGACGCCGACGGTCATGCCCCCGGCATCCTTGGCGCCACGCACGGCATCGTACGGAAGGCCGGGACAGGCCCCCGTGACAATGATGCAGTCCTGCTCGGCAATGGCCCGTCCTAATCGATAGGCCAGATCGCTCGCCTCGGCATGGTAGCCGGCGACGGACCCCATCACCCCAATCATGGTCTTCATCTGTTGTTACCTCGGTCTGTGTGTTGGACTGTTGCGTGTGTCGCTGGCTATGTGGGCAGGCCACATAGCGATGTAATGGTACCGCGCCGGCGTCAGGATGGCAAGCCGGTGGCGCATGGTGTTGCGACGAGTGTACGGTGATAGGAATGGGCCACTGGCTAAGCAAGCTTTTTTCGATGTGACGCACTCTCCACACTGTGTCGATTCCTCAACAGGGTCTTGAAACTGCGCCGCATGCCGTCGGGTAGAGTGTGCTTAGCATCACCTCTCGTCGGGGTGGAACGCGATGAATGACCGACGGCGGTCACTGAAAATGGAGGACGCCATGCCAGTACCAGGAGAAACCGGCTCGACTGAAGAGGATTTCCGTTGCCCGCAGTGTGGCGAGATGTTTCCCACCGATGGCAAAGATGAGAATGACTGCCCGGTCTGTGGCACACATTGCACGCGCGACAAATGCCTTGTGCTGAAGGCCTCGGATGTGGGGTTTTGATTTTCGTGCAGCACGGACAGATGTCCATCAATATGACGGTAGCGGTTCCGCGGCAAGGGTGGACCGCTACCGTTTATTTGGACACGCGCGTCCGCTGTTGTGAAATGACGCATTCATGACCATTTACCACGCCTAACCGGCGAAAAGTTGGGCAATGATAGCCCGAGGGAAATGGTGCACCTGGTGTTAACCGCAGGGAGCGCATATACGCCGATGTTTGAAGACGCACATAACTCGGATCGCGAAGAGCAATTGAGCACACTCTTGCAGGCTGGCAAGCTTGATGAGGCGCTGGAGTTGTTGCAAGGGTGGCACGAGCACGAGCCTTGGAATGGCGAAGTGCTCATGCGCATGGCCGTTGTGCACTGGCAGGCCGGCGAGCCCGCGCATACCTTACGTGATCTGGATGCCTATCTGGAAGGGGATCCGGAAAATGCCGAAGTGTTGGCACGGCGCGCGCAAGCGCTCTTGATGCTGGGAAAACGAGAGGATGCAGAGCTCTCGCTTCGGCGCGCGGAGGCCCTCGACCCCATGACGCCCGGCGTCTTACTCAATCGTGCTTTGGTGCTGGAAGAGCGTGGCGAATACACGACGGCCATCGTTTCCTTGAGCGCCTACCTTGAGGCCGCGCCCACCGATCACCTGGCGCTGGCGCGCCGTTCCCACTTGTTCCGGCAACTCGGTCTTCTGCAACAGGCATTGGCGGACGCACAAAGTTGTGTGCGTATGCACCCGGAAGACCCGGAAGCACATTTTGCCGAGGCGCTCGCCCAGGTGACACTGGAACAGGGTGAAGACGCCTTGGCGGCGTGCGCCGCCAGCCTGCTCGCTCAGCCCACCTTCTTGCCCGCCTTGCGCCTACGCATCGATTTGCTGGCCGATTTGCATCGACTTGACGAGGCGGATCGCGACCTGGCGCAACTGATCGCGGTCGATGCAGAGACCCCGCAAACGTCCTTACTGCGCGCCCGTCTCGCCGCGGAGCATGACGATTTTCCCACCGCGCTGCTGTGGATGCGGCAATTTTTAAACGACGCGCCGGACGCCGAACATGGTTACTATCGCCGTGGCATGATCTACTTCCGCATGGGGGATTTCACGCATGCCTTGGAGGACTTCCTGGAGTACACGCGCTATGTGCCGACCGCGGTAGAGGGCTTTGAACAACAATTCATGTGTTATCTTGAGCTCAACCGCGTCGCGGAGGCGGTGGCAGTGGGAGAGACGGCGGTCGCCTTACAGCCGGAGAACTACCGCGTGCAATATAATCTGGCCTTTGCGCAATTATTGCGCGGAGAGTTGGCCAGCGCACATGCAGGATTTCGTACGGCCTTGGCGCTGCACCCGCAGGATGAAGACTTACTGTTGCGCATCTATCTGGCCTTCGTCGAGCAGGCGGCGTCCGAAGATCGGCTCATCTTCCTGCGTGACACGGTGGTGGCGCAAGCACAACCGACGGTCATGCTACGTGGCTTACTGGCCGAGACCTCTCTGGAATTAGGGCATCCGGAAGATGCCTGGTCACTGGCGCAGGGTATCCTGCATGACGCGCCGGATCGTGCCTTCGGCTACCTGTTGGGCATCAAAGCGTTGTGTGTGTTAGAGCGGTATCCGGAGGCATTAGCCGTCGCCGATGCCGCTATCGCCGTGCTGCCCGACGATGGGCAGCTCCGCCTGGCGCGCTCGCTCGTGCTGCGTGATATGGGATTGTCCGATGACGCGTTGCAGGAATTGGCGCAGGCTGAGCAGTTGTTGCCCGACGAACCGGAGGTCCTGCGACAGCGCGCGCTGGTGTTCGGCACGATGGGCAAGATCGCGGACGCCGTGCGCTTGTTGCAACAGACGGTCGCGCTCGACGCTGGTAACACCGATGGCTACTTCTGGCTGGGATATTTTCTCATTCATCGCCGGCGACATCGTGACGCGTTGGCCGCTGCTGAACGCTTGCTGGCGCTGACGCCGAATTCCGCGGAAGGGCACGTGGTGCGCAGTGCGGCCTTGCGCGGGCTGCGCCGCCACACGGAAGCCAATGAGTCCTTGTGGCTGGTGCAACAGGACAATCCACAACTGTTGGCACGCCTGCGCACCGACCCGGTGATGGATAAACTGCTCGCGCCGGTGGCGCAACGGCACATCATCGAGACAACGCGAGAAACTTTGTCGCGTTGTTGGCAAGGTTTCCGCCGCACACTGCGGTATGGATCATCATAGGAGACATAGTGTAGGGGCGACAGGGACTATCATAGCGAGGAACCATGCCATTTCATGATGCCTACGATGCCGAATTGCAGTTAACGACCCTGCTGCACCACGGGCGATGGGAACAGGCGCTAGCGGCTATCGATGCCTGGCTGGTGACAGAGCCGGCGCACACGGAGTTGTTGCTGCGGAAAGCCCAACTGCTCCGGCAGCTACATCGGTATGAACAAGGATTGGCCGCGGTACGGATTTATCGCATGAATCGCCCTGCGGTCGACGATCTCGCCTTTCTTGAGGTGGCTTTTTTACTGGAGCTCGGACAATGGCCGGAGGCCAAGCGTGTACTGGATGCGCTGCCCGCCACCCAGCGTTCGACCGCACAGGCGGCCTACTATCTCGGGCTGGTGTTGCTGGGACAACATGATGTACTGGGCGGTCTGCAGCATCTGTGGATGGCCTATGGACGGGAACCCGGTTTTAACCGGGCACTGCTGCAGTGGGCCTCGGTGGCCATGCAGTATTACGGCAAATGGTGGGTGCGCCGCCAGCTGCAAGAGTTACTGCTACAGCGGCGCGATGACCCGACAATTGGTGTGAGCGTGGGACTGGCGCTGAATGTCGTGGACTCCCGGTATGGGCAGCACCTGCTGCGCCGGGCCGTGGAGCGGTATACCGATTTTGTTCCGACCGCGATTCGGCGTTTGCGACGAAAATCGGTCGCGCCAGGGGATGGCATAACGGGGACGCCCTCGGGCGGGCAGGATGCCTACCGGACAGTGAATGAAGAACTGCTGGCGGGTCATTTCCTGCCGGGAATTGATGCCTATTATCGAGCGGTGAGCGCGGATCCAAGCTGGACCCCCGTGCTGGCGCCGCTGGTGGCGGAGGTGTTGGTGGATGAGTTAGTACGCCCGGAAGAGGCGCGAGTACTCTTGGAAGATGCCCTGCGCAGGGAGCCGACCGATTATCGCCTGCACCTCTGCTATACCAAGGTCTTTCTCAAGCTGGGGTTCGGGGAAGAGGCGTTCTCCTCGGCCAACTGCGCGTTGGCCTTAGCGCCGGACACCGAAAAAGCCCTGGCGTTGGTGCAACGCGCCGGCGCCCACTTGTTGCTCAAGGAACGCAAACTCGCGCTGCAGGATTTGCAGAGCGCCGTGGCGCGCATGCCCGATGCGCGCGCGCTGCTGAGCCAGGAACCCAGCCTGCGCCCGCTCGCTCGCGACCGTCAATTCCGCGCACTACTCACCGGACACGACGCGCCCCCGACGCGCTGGGAGCGTTTTGTGCAGTGGCTGGTGGGCGAGTAAAGCGTGTTACTGCGGCTTGGGCTGACGGCGCTGTAATTCCTGCAACCGCTCCTTCGCCAATTCCGCCCAGGGGGAGAGCGGATAGCACTGGAGGAGCGTGTTTAACAGTTCGCCCGCCTTTCCCGTGGCTTGTAACTGTTTGTCGTGAATATACGCGGCGCGCAGCAAGGCGGTCTGCGCTTCATTATGCTCCCCATAGCGGGTAAAGAGCAGGGTGAACGCTTGAGCGGCCTCCGAAAAATGCCCCTGCCCTTCCAGCGTAGAGGCCAGGGTGAGTTGCTCGCGTAGCGTCAACATCGTGTCCGGCGCATGGTGGAGGATGTTCAAGTAGCTGATCGCCGCTCGATCGCTGCGCCCACTTTTCAGGAAGAGCGGGATCGCCCGCTGATAGAACGCGATGCTCTCCGCGACGGCGCCGTTGACCAGCGCCAGCCCGGCCATGGCCTCCAAGAGTTCCGGATCGTCCGGATGCGTTTTCAGCAGGCGTCGCACATCCTCAATAGACCTGTGCTGCGATGCCTCACCCACCGTCGCTTTCGTGGAACCTTCCAGCGCCCGCTCGCGTTGTCCTTCATGGTAAGAGCGCAGCAGGAGTGCCGCCAGGAGTCCGAGCCCCAAACCACCCAGGTGCGCCCAGTGCGCGATGCTGTCGCCTTTCGCGGACGCTAGTTGCACCAGGCCGAAAAGCATCTCCTTGCCCCCGAAATAGGCGGCATAGCCCCAGAACGGCATCCACAACGCATAGGGAATCGGGATAAAAATCAACCAGGGCGGGACGCCGAAGAAATTGGGGATGACGATAAAGTTTTGTACGCGAATGTGATAATAGCGGAAGGCCGCGAAGCCCGTCACCCCGGCGATCGCCCCCGAGGCGCCGATGAGCGGCACCTGCAGGCTCTCCGGTTGGGCGAAGTGGCCGATTAATCCCTGCAGCAGCACGGCGCCAAATAGGCTGGCGAGGTAGAGCAGCGAGAAGAGGGCGCTGCCGATGCCGGCTTCCAGCACGGTGCCCACAATCCACAGGATGAGCATATTCCCCAGTAGATGCGTCCAGTCGCCATGCACGAAGGCGTGCGTGAACAGATTGAGCAGCGTCGGGCTGCCGAACGTCAACCCCCAGTGCTGTTGGAAGAGATAGAGCTCCGCGTCACTGTAGTTGAGGGTAGCGAGATGGACAAAGGTGTTCAGGAAGAGCAGGGCATAGGTGACGTACGGTACCGCGCGCAGGCTGCGATCTGTACGAATGGGGAGGAGGACAAACAGTTGCAGCAAGAACAACAACGGCGATATGGGTGAGATCCCCCCTCGTACGGCAATTTTTCGCTGCCCGCATGGTATACCATCGGAGGGTAGTTGCGCAACAGTGAGGGCGGACGCCTCAGGCGCGGGGATGGGCTTG
>DASXVL010000038.1:0-3316 GCA_036504255.1 Armatimonadota bacterium
GCCGTGCCCGCCGGGCCCGCCACCACCTTTGCCGAGGCCATGCAATCGATCCATTTCGCCACCTTCTGCATGTGCGCGGGCAACCAGATGCAGCTCATGCAACTGGGACGTCCCGACCGCTACCTCTGGCCCTATTACCAGCACGACCTCGCCGCCGGGCGCATCACCCGCGCGCGTGCGCAGGAACTCATCGACTGCCTCAGCGTGCTGCTCACCGAGTACACCGGGCGCGGGCTGGCGGTGGGCTGGATGGTGGGCGGGCGTGACGCCGCCGGGTGTGACGTCACCAACGAATTGAGTTACCTGCTGGTGCAGACCATCGGTCACGTGCGCCTCGCCTATCCCGGCGTGGGCGTCTGCTGGCATGCCGACACGCCGCCCGCGCTCACTGCCCTTTCCGCGCAGTTGCTTGCGCGCGGCTACAGCCATCCCGCGCTCTTCAATGACGACGTCATCACGCAGGGCCTGCGCGGCCTCGGCCTTTCCTACCGCGACGCCTGCCTCTACATTCACAGCACCTGCGTGGAGATCACGCCGATTGCCATGAGCAACGTCTACGTCGCCAGCCCATATCACAATTTGATGCAGGTGCTGCACGACATTTTGGGCATTCCGCCGGTAGGTGGGGAAGTGGATGCGTTGCCGGAGATCGCCTCTTTCGACGCCTTGCTCGCGCGCTATCGGCAGCGCCTGGAGGAATATATCCGCGTGGGCGCCATCACCGAGATTCGCAGCATGCGCTCGCGCGAGCACGCCGGGGGCTTTCCCTTACTCTCCTGCTTTGTCAACGATTGTCTGGCGCGTGGCAAGGATATCGACCAGGGGGGAGCGCGCGCCAACTGGGTCGAGCCCTCTTTCGTCGGCCTCGCCAATACCGTGGACGCGCTCGCCGCCATCCGCACGCTGGTGTTCGAGGAAGGCACGCTCACGCTGGCGCGCTTGCGCGCGGCGCTGCTCGCCGACTTTGCCGGCTATGACGACGTGCGCGCGCAACTGGGCAGCGTGCCGAAGTACGGCAATGACGACGATCGCGTGGACGCGCTCGCGCCGACGCTCACCGAGATTATTCGCGTCGCCTGCCAGGGCTACCGCACCTACTGGGGCGGCCCCATCGTCCCCGGCTTCTTCTGCTGGCAGATGCACGAGGCGCTCGGCCGCCAGACCCTCGCCTCGGCCGATGGCCGCGCGGCGGGTTTTCCCTTTGCCGATGGCTCCGGCCCGGCGCAGGGACGCGAGCACGTCGGCCCGACGGCCATGATCCGCTCCGTCACCAAGTGGGACCACACGCCCATGATCGGCGGCATCGCCGTCAACATGCGCTTCCAGCCCGGCCGCCCAGAGGAGTTCGCCATCCCGCTGCAGCACACGTTGGAAACCTTCCTCACCCTCGGCGGCTGCGAGGCGCAGGTGAACGTGGTGGACACCGCCACCCTGCGCGCCGCGCAAGCCCACCCCGAGCAGTACCGTGACCTGGTGGTGCGTATCGCCGGTTACAGCGACTTCTTCGTCGGCCTCTCTTCGGCCATGCAAAGCGAACTCATCGCCCGTTCGGAACTCGCGCTGACGTAACCGAGCGCTGTGTGCCACAGGAAAGAAGCGTACCCATGTCAGATCGGCTCAGCGCGACGGCGCACACGGATGGCACCCTGCCGTTTACGCTGCGTGCAGGCGTTTCGACGCATCTCGTCTACGGTTTTCTACTTGGCTGGTGTCTGCCATTGTGTTATATTCTAGCAAGAACAAACCACCAGGCCATCTGGGAACTGGGCGTGGTATTTGCCCTCGACTGTGTCGCGTTCCTGCTCGGGATTCGGGCGTGCACAGTCCGGCTCGACGACGAAGCCATTAGCTACCGGACGTTTGTGGGCGGCACGCAACGGATACGCTTCGCCGACGTGGAAAGCGCTTCGATCCAGCGCTCGCGATCATGGACTGATCCGACCTATGCGCTGCAGATCATACCATGCCCAGCCACCGGTAAACGCCCGCTGCGCATTAACCTGAGAGTGTTCGGCGTCAAGGACTTACAGCGGTTTCTCGCGTTGTTAGTCGCGCACGGCGTACTCCGCTCTCCACGCCCACGGGCGGGAAAGGCTGACTGATGCACGCGAGTTTTGGCACGCTCCTCTACGCGGGGCTCTCATTTATCTTGGCGCTGCTGACCGGCATTGCCGCCGTGGCTATGCTGATCTTTATTATCCGCGCGCTGGCCACCAAAGATACGTTAAAGTTTCTCTTTGGCAAAAATGAAGACACTCCGTCCGGCCCGCCGCCGGAGGATTACCAGTAACCCATGCCCCTCGTGCTTGTCGTATCCGAACTACAAATCTTTCACTTCACCGGTAAACCCTTGGTTTATTCGACTTCAAGCGTGGAATACTGTATCTAGAAGCGGTTACCCAGTGGTACCAACCCGAGGCCAATGTGGCAAGAAAGTATGCGGACAAATCGCCCACGCGGCGGGGACCCGCGCCACGGCACGGTAAGGACGAGAGGTCCTGTTGGACTGCTGACGGTGTGACGCGGAAAGGAGCGCAGGAAAAATAAATACCGACACGGAAACGCGCTCCCGACGTCGCGGCGAGGTCTGCAGAACATAAAGTGTACGCGGTACGACCCTTGAGTCGATGAGGTGATCCCCGCAACCTGAACGAAGTTATTTCGTAGCAGACACGCCGAGTGCGCGGGAGCCGAAAGTACAATCGCATATAGATGAACTCATTGGGGCGTGTCGGATAACCGGCATGCCCCAGTTGCGTGTTGTTCCGCGGAGGAAGGCCCCCGTGCCATTCAAGTAAGCTTTGTCCTGCCTGGGATAGCCCAACGCCATGCAAATTAGCCAACGTCTTCTGGCAAGGGAAACGCTTTTCCGCTGTAGTCCCGCCCCGAGTGCGCTGGTTGCCCCATGTCTGGAGACATCATTAGGCTGCCTGGCCTTGCCACCCGGCAGTACCAGCAGCACGGTGTGGAAGGATGGCCTGCCCGCAGGGCAGAGAGCCCCGCATCCTTTTACAATCGTGATACGATGCCGGTGGAGCGCCGCTCACACGGAAACCGTCCCCACCGGCCCTATCCTCGGTGTAGCGCGCGCCCGCTGTGGCGCGTGTTTCGCCTGCCGACCCGTGCCTGCGAGCGCGACGGGGCGTTCCCAAGTTGGCATCCGGCTCCCTCACGCCGCACGGATACGGTGGCACCACAGGCGCGCCACGGAAGAGCGCTCTACCAGAGGGGACAGTCCAGCACCGGGCGTGGATGCCCCCAGGGCGACTAACCCTGCTCCTGGCGTCGGTTCCGCCACCGGGGCGTTGTCTGCGAG
>DASXVL010000039.1:0-6825 GCA_036504255.1 Armatimonadota bacterium
TGTTTTTGATTGCTGGTACATTTGGTCTGCCGCGCTTTTTCACGCGCTTTGCCAAAGACCGGGAAGAGGATGGCGGCCAGAATCGCGATGATCGCGATCACGACGAGGAGTTCGATCAGGGTAAACCCCTGGAATCGAGACGAGGAACGTAGAGTTTTCATACGCTAACTCCTTGAGAAAAACATAGTGCGATGACAGAACAAACCAAGATCAGACCAGCAGGGCGACCGGCGTCGCGCAGGGCGCCACCGTCGAAGCGCGCGGGATAAGTTCGACATCCATGCGCACACGCGTCTGCGGGCGCCCGATGCCGTTGATACGGTCGAGCAATAATTGCACCGCCATGCGTCCCATGGCGGTAATCGGTCGCTGAATAGAGGTGAGCGATGGGGTACTCATGCCACAGGACGCGGTATTATCGAAGCCGATAACACTGAGCTGGGTGGGTACCGCGATGCCCAGCGACTGCGCGGTCGCCATGAGTAGCAGCGCATAATCATCGTTGACCGCCAGCACAGCGGTCGGCGGTTCCGGCAGCGCCATCCAGCGGTGCAGCGTGCTCAACGCGAAGGCTTCATCCGCGTCAGCATTGGGAAGGCCGCCATCATCCGAGGCGATATAGTCCGGCGGTATGGGCAGCGCCATCTCACTCATCGCCGCGCGATAGCCGAGCAATCGCTCGCGGAATTGGGGATGCTCCCCCTTGCTAAAAAACGCGATACGGCGATGTCCGAGCGCAGCCAAATGCTGCAGTCCCATCCGCATACCGGAAGCGTTGTCTGGTGCGACGGAATCCAAGCCCGGCAAGCAGTGTACGACATCGTGATTCAACGACACGGCGGGAACATAGCGCAGAATCTCACGTACCCACTCAGGATCGAACACCCACCCCTGAATGATCACGCCCTGCACCCGCCGCTGCACAATCCAATCCGGCAAAGTGATGGGTTGTTGTGGCGAGCGCGTGGCCATGAGCATATCGTAGCCCATTTCCTCCAGGTAGTGCGTCACCTCGTACGGCAACTCCCCCGCGGAGAAATTGATGGTGGGGGAATAGTTATGCAGATACCCGATCGTCCGCAACGCGACATGCCGAGAGGCAGGCGGGGTGGAATACCCCAGTGTTTCGGCCACACGGAGAATGCGCTCACGCGTTTCCGGGGCGATGGTGGACTTCGGGTTGCCGGAGAGCACCATCGAGACCGCGGCACACGACACGCCCGCTTCGCGCGCTATGGACGACTGGGTTATCCTTCGCTTCATCACTTAAGTATAGCGCGTCCGTTACGTATGTCAAGATAATGCCATGAATATTTATAGATGTTTTATCAAATATTCCAGTTAGCTAAGCCGTGAACTGCCGAGTACTGCACGTAGATCATGGATTCTACGGCACACATCGCTCTCATTTGCTGAAAGATACCCCACTCTGCCGGGCGCAATATTGATAATGTTGTAAAATATTTATAACAGCTATTTGTCTATGCATGATGAGTTGTCCTGCACTCTGCTATAGGGGACGACCTGGCTTGGGTCCTGCTCCAGACAGTGCCGTTGACCCCAAGCTACCCTAAAGTCCATAGCACCGTTTGGAAGCCGACCGCAGTCGCGCTCAGCTTCTCGACAGTACCTGCCCGGGAATGCCTCTCGCGGTACGCTGAGCGCGACTCCGGGCTGCGGCCCTGCATCGGCTTCCAAACGGTGCTGCTGACACCAGCCCACTCCGGCAGGATACAACCGCCTGGATGTGCTTGCTTACGAGGCGCGTACCCAAGTAACAGTACACCAACTGCGCGCAACAGCGCCACGCTCGGCCTATCACATACCCGAGGCAGTTTCCTGCCTGATAATGCCGGAGCGCGCGAGGTGGGTAAATTGGCTGTAGTAGAGGTGGTAGTAGACGCCCTGTTGCGCCAGCAGCGCGTCGTGCGTGCCGCGCTCAGCGATTTGCCCGTGGTCGATGACCAAGATGCAGTCGGCTTCGCGGATGGTGCTGAGGCGGTGGGCAATGATGAAGCTGGTACGCCCCTGCATCAAGCGGCGCATCGCCTGTTGAATATGAATCTCCGTGCGCGTGTCGACACTGCTGGTCGCTTCATCGAGGATGAGGATCGCCGGGTTAGCGAGCAGCGTCCGGGCAATCGCCAGCAGTTGCCGCTGTCCCTGGCTCAGGCTGTTGCCAGCGTCGGAGAGCACGGTGTCGAACCCGTGCGGCAGGTGGCGAATGAACGACTCGGCGTTTGCCAGCCGCGCCGCCGCGTCGACGTCGGCGTCGGAGGCGTCCAGGCGGCCGTAACGAATGTTGTCGCGCACCGTACCGGCAAACAGGAAGGTATCCTGCAAGACGATGCCCAACGCGCGGCGCAGGCTGTCTTTGCGCACCTGCCGAATGTCCTTGCCGTCGATGGCGATGCTGCCCGCGTCGATGTCGTAGAAGCGCGTGAGCAGGTTGATGATGGTGGTTTTCCCCGCGCCGGTCGGGCCCACCAGGGCGATGGTCTGCCCCGCCGCCGCGTGGAAGGTGACATCGTTCAGCACGGGCGCCTCCGGCAGGTAGCCGAAGCTGACCCCGGAGAACGCCACATCGCCGCACACGTCGCGCAGTTCCTCGGCATCGGCGGCGTCTTCCACCTCCGGCGCCTCATCCATGATGGCGAAGACGCGCTCCGCGCCCGCCAGCGCCGATTGCACCGTTCCGTAGAGGTTGGCCAGTTGGTTCAATGGCCGGTTGAAGAAGTCGGCATAGTTGACGAAGGCAGCGACCATACCGATGGTCGCCAGGTTTTTCGTCACCAACCACCCGCCCGTGCCCGCGAGGATGGCAAAGCCGAGGTTGCGGAACACGCCCATCGCCGGCCCCATGAGACCGACGCTGATAAGCGCGGTCGTGGCGGTGCGGCGCAACGCCTCATTGGCTGCGGCGAAATTCGCGGTGGCCTGCTGCTCATGGCGGCACACCTTCACCACGCGTTGCCCGAGGATGGTCTCTTCGACGATGCCGTTCAATTCGCCGAGGTTTCGCTGGCGGTCGCGAAAGCCCTGACGCGAGCGCTCGCCGATCCAGCGCGTGGTGAGCATCACGAGGGGAAACGTCACCAGTGTGGCCAGCGCCAGCCGCCAGTTGAGCGTAAACATGATCGCCGCCGCGCCCACGACCGAGAGCACGCTGTTGATCAACTGCGTGACGCTGTCGCCCAGCGTGGCGCTAATGCTCTCTGTATCGTTCGTCAGCCGGCTCATCAACTCGCCGTGTGGATGCCGGTCGAAGAAACGCAGCGACAACGCCTGCAGCTTGTCAAAAAGCTCATGCCTTATATCGCGCACGGTGTGCTGCGCAATGCGGATCATGCCCACGGTCTGCAGCCACGTCCCGGCGGAGGTGAGCAGATAGACCACGAGCATGACACCGAGGAGCAGCAGCAGTCCGCGCATATCCCCGGCGGAAATATAGCGGTCGATGGCGCGCCCCATCAGATAAGGGCAGAGCAGCGTCAGGCCGGTAGTCGCCGCGACCAGTAGGGCAATGCCCAGCAGCCCGGCGCGGTAGCAGGCCAGATAGCGCCAGAGGCGTCGCAAGATGCCCCGGCGATCCTTCACCTTCGGAATCGGCCCCGCCATCATCGGCCCACGCGGGCCGGGGCCGCGAAAGCCCTGCATATGGTCGACAGGCGCGCGTTTAGTTGCCAAGACCGACCACCTCCTGTTCGTTGAACTGCGAGCGCACGATGTCCTGGTACACGGCACAGCGGCGCACGAGCGTCGCGTGCGTGCCGCTATCGACGATGCGCCCCCCGTCCAGCACCAGGATGCTGTCCGCGTGGACCACCGCGCCGATGCGTTGCGCAATAACGAAACGCGTACAGGGGTGCGTCCAGTCGCGCAAGTCGGCAAGGATCTGCGCTTCGGTCCCCATGTCGACGGCGCTGGTACAGTCGTCAAGAATGAGAATGGCCGGGCGCGCCAGCAACGCGCGGGCAATGGCCAGCCGCTGCTTTTGCCCGCCGGACAGGTTCACGCCGCGCTGTCCGAGTATGGTGTCATAGCCCTCGGGAAAGCCGCTAATAAAGGTATGCGCCTGCGCCATCTGCGCCGCCGCTGCGATCTCGGCCTCCGTGGCATCCGCGCGGCCAAAGCGCAGGTTGTCACGAATGGTGCCCGAAAAGAGCACCGTCTCCTGCAGCACAATGGCGATCTGTGCGCGCAACGAATCCTGCGTGATATCGCGCACGTCCAGCCCGTCGATGCGCACGCAGCCGGCCGTCACGTCATACAGACGCGGAATCAACTGCACCAGCGTCGATTTCCCGCTGCCCGTCGCGCCGAGAATGGCGATGGTTTGCCCCGGCTCCGCCGTCAAGGCGATCTCCTGCAGCACGGGCGGGCCGTCCGCGCCGTCGTAGCCGAAGCCAACGCCTTCAAAGGTCACACGACCGCGCAGTGGCGGAGCGAGCGCGGCCTGGGGCGCGTCTTGCACCTCGGGCTCACTTTCCAACACTTCGAGGATACGTGCCGCCGAGGCGTCGGCGCGCGTGACGCGCATGAGGAGCATACCGACCATCATCAGTGAGGAGAGCATCTGCAGCAGGTAGTTGATGAAGGCGATGAGTTGCCCGACGTGCAGTTCGCCCCGCTGTACCGAGAGGCCGCCGAACCAGAGCGTGCCGATGATGCCCAGGTTGAGCAGCAGCATCAGGCCCGGCATGATGCCCGCGACCAGCGTGGAGGCGCGCACCGTCTCGCCGCAGAGGTCGTCGCTGGCGGCGTCGAAGCGGGAAATCTCGTGCGGGGAACGTACGAACGCCTTCACCAAACGCACCCCGGCGAGATTCTCCTGCACGATGGTGTTCACCCGGTCCAGGCTATTTTGCACCCGCGTGAAGAGCGGGTGCGCCTTGTTGTTGACCAGGATGAGCAGCAGAATCAACAGCGGGCCGATCACCAGCAGCAGCAGCGAAAGTTTTGGCGCGGTGAGCATGGCGAGAATCAGGCTGCCCAGGGTGAGTAGCGGCGCGCGCACCAGGATGCGCAGGAACATCATCGCCGTCTCCTGCACCTGATCGACATCATTGGTAATGCGCGTCACCAATCCGCCGGTCTGCAGCCGGTCCAGATTGCCGAAGGAAAGCTGTTGAATTTTCTCGAAGACGCGACCGCGAATGGCGGCGCCGAAATTGATACCGGCGATCATGGCATAAATGGTGCAGCCGACGCCGCCGACCATGCCGATGAGCGCGACGACGATCATTTGCGCGCCGGTATGCCGCACGTAGCCCAGGTCACGCTGGGCAATGCCGATATCGATAATGTGTTGCAGCAAGCGCGGCTGTTGCAGATCCATCGCGACTTCCAAGGCCATCAGCAGCGGAGCGAGCAACGCGGGCAGCCAGAACGGCTTCATGTAAATGGCGATGCGACGAAGTGATTGCACGGCTCAAATCCTCACGCATCCTGCGCATATTTACGGATTGTGTGTTGGCATGCCCTCTGCCTTGTGGCGTAGGTCAGCGTATGGCGTTTAGCGTTTAGCGTTTAGCGTCTAGGGGACGATGGCACGCGGAATTCCCAGACGCTAAACGCTAGACGCTTGCTCACACAACGAGACAGGCTGCACGACATGACCCAATGCAGACTGCTCGCGAATGGCGCTGATGCCCGCCAGGGAAAAGCGCGTGATATGCCGCGCCAACTCCTCGACATCGGCATGGACAAAATGATGGCATTTTTTGCGCTGCCCGGGCGGGGGCGGCATAATGACCTGACACTGGCTGATGACGCTCATCTCACAAAGTACCAGCGTGCGGGCAGTGCTGGCCGGTCCGAGTAATTCGCCGATGATGCTCTGCGTATAGGTACGAAATTTTCGCAGGCGCGTCGTCATCGCCTCGTCGAGCATACCGGTCGGATGGACAATCTCCATGGTGCGAATCCCGTGGAACCCGTTGAGTTGCGGGTCGAGAGCCCGGTTGAGCAGACTCAGCACGCGGCCATACAAGCGCTCCGCGGCGGGCGCACTGGCGGGCACCCCACCATCAATGGGGTAGCGCCGCTCAACATCGCGGTCCACGTACTCCCACACCGCGCGGTAGAGCCCCTCTTTCGTGCCGAAATGAAAATTGATCAGCGCCGAATTCACCCCGGCGGTGCGGCTGATCTCCGTATGCGTCGCTTGATGAAACCCCTTCTCACCGAAGACCAGACAGGCCGCCTGTAAGATCTTCTCCCGCGTCGCTTCCCCATCTTTTCTGATATGCATAACCGATTCCTCATCGAAACAGAGGCACAGATTAACTGTACAGTTAAACTATATGTTTAATCTACGCGCATGTCAACGCATGTGCACGTCGCATTCATGTCAGCGGATGTGTCCCGCACCAAGTGCGCCAGTTACGCCATGCCAACAAACCGGGATAGCCGGGCTTGGGCCCTGTTCCAGACAGTGCTAAGGACTTTAGGCTGGGCTCGTATCAACAGCACTGTCTGGAACAGGGCCATAGCCCGGCTATCCCAGGGCTGAAAACAACAGCCTGACAGTATCCGGCTGCCCCGGTCTCGCAAGAGAAGAAAACGTAGATGCGCTGCGGAAGGGCCCGAGCAAACACCCAACAATGAAACGACGCGGGCCTCTCTGCCCATGTTTTCTTCTGAGAAACTGTCTTAAAAGTATCTGATACCAAATGTGTTTGACCAGACCATCACCACGATAACAACCTAAACGAGTTGATGATCTTGGAATATTGCCCTTTTACACGAATATGGTTTGGGAGAGAGTTGCCAATTGGCAGCTCTCATCTGTGGTCTAGTCAAACACATTTGGTATGACCGATC
>DASXVL010000040.1:0-8886 GCA_036504255.1 Armatimonadota bacterium
CTATGTGGATGGCGCCATTACCATGACCGGCTCCACGGGCATCGAACCCGTGTTAGATCAATTGTCGCGCATTCCCGGATTCGGGTCACGCCCTATCGCCAACCTGATTCGGCCACGCTCACGCGGCAAGTCCGTGCTGGCCGATGAAGCGCAAGGTACCTATGAATCCTTTCAGCACCTGCTCGCGCTCGGGCATCGCCATATCATGATGATGACGCTCCAGCCGATGGAATTACCGATTCTGCAACGCCGATTTGATGGCGCCTCCCGGGCCTTCGAAGAATGGCGCCTCGACCCCGCCACCCACCTGCATCTCTATCCGATCAGTTCCTCCTTCAGTTGGCTGGTCACGCCATCGTTCGCGAATTTATCACAGATGAACGCCGACACGCCGCTTGATTATGCCGATCGCACCTTCCTCTCGTACCTGCAAGAGCACCCGGAAGTGACAGCCATTGCCGGGTTCAACGATCCCAGCGCGCTCTATGCCTGGTCCGCGCTGCAGCACGCCGGCTTCCGTGTGCCTGACGATTACAGCATCATCGGCTATGACGATGTCGTCCCGTTATATGACGCCGCGGGGACAAATTTGCTCACGTCCGTGCGTGTCCCGCTTTTTGATATCGGGCAAGAGGGCGCACGGGCCATTTTTCATCTCATGACCGATACCAGTTCATCGACAGACCCTGTCCTTCTCCCCACCGAGTTGGTCGTCCGTCACTCCACCGGCCCCGTGCCGGAGCGGTAAGCGCGCTCCGGCGGGCAGCGGATGCTTGATTATGTCTAAAAAACACTTGTTTGTATTGACAGTTGGTTAGTGCCTGCTATAATAACGTTATTATCGCATAGGTCAGCATACCGAACCACTCCATCGTCAGTTGTGCTGACCGAGATTCTTTGCTAGAGAACGCACGCAGGCATCATATTGTAAAGGAGAAGCTGATGTTACTCACATCCACACCGTCGCCCCAGCGGCGCCAAGAGGGCTTTACGCTCATTGAACTCCTCGTTGTCATCGCCATTATCGCCATCTTGGCGGCTATTCTTTTCCCGGTGTTCGGCAAAGCGCGGGAAAAGGCTCGTCAAACCAAATGTATCAGTAACGAGAAGCAGATGGCACTGGCTTTCGCTATGTACACGCAAGAAAACGAAGAAAAACTGCCGCCCTGCGCCTCCTGGACCACCACCATCAACGTGCCGGATAAAATTTTCGATTGCCCGACGGCGGAAAACCGCGGTACCTCCTCCAATCCGGATTACGGCTATGGCTGGTGGATGGATGGCAAAGCGCTGAGTGACTTCGGCGCGCCGGACGGGATTCCCATGCTGGCCGACAGCGCCACGTCCGTGTTTCATGGGCCGTACGCGGCGGCGCTCCGCCATGACGGCATGGCCTGTTACGCGTTTGTCGATGGACACGTCACGGCGGCGAAGCCCACCGCACTGGACCATTTCTTTGCCGACGACTTCGACACGGCGACCATGCCGATATTCGCCGGGCTCAATTGCACCACCTACCCGAACGCCATGCAAGTCCGCGATAGCGATACGCACAAATGGCTCTGGCACGATCCGTCAACCGGCGTCAATGCGGGCGGCAATTTGGGCAACGTCAAGATTGTCAACGGGCAATTGCAGTTGCTGACCAAATCCTGGTACGGCGGGCTGAAGTACTATTTTAAAAGCAGCGGCCTCTCCACCATGCTCACGGGGGCTGAAGTGCCCGCCATGAAAAATGCTGTCGCGGCGCAGAACTTTTCGATATCGGTCGATATCATCACCGATCCGGCCATGACCGCCGCCGCATCCGGGGCGGGTTGTGTGCGACTCATTGGCTATGAGAAATATCAGGGTGATGATGGACCGGGGATGATACAATGGCATGGCAATGGCTATTGGCAAGCGCTCTGGAATGGCAACAATACGAATGGCAACAATTCGAACGGGAGTTATACCATTAGCGACGCCGTGAAGCCGATTGTCGCCGGTCGCGCCTATCGCTTCTCCATGTGGGAGATGACGAGCGGCGTGGGCATGCAACTGGTCGATACCGTCAACGGGAACCGCAGCCCCGTCGTGACGACGACGTACTATCGGACCGGTGGACAAGCGACCTATGTCGCCCTCGGCGCCACGGTCGACGGCTCGTCTTCGACGAAAGCGACCTTCGATAATCTGGTCATGTGGTGGTGAGCCGCTGGTGATCGCGTTGGCTCGCCGCTAACGTCGATTACCGAATCACGCAGAGACTTCCATGCAGATTGCCACACGAGAGACGCGACGTTACAGGCAGTAACTGAACGGTTCACGTGTGGCAATCTGAGTAAATAGCACAAGCGAGACAGTGAAGCGCCATGCCAACCGCAATACGGCATGAGCGATAAGGGGCAGAAACGATGGATACCGCACAAGGGCACTTCGCATTCTTACGGCACGCGGCACGGTGGTTGCTGTGCGCCAGCGTCTTGGGACTATTCCTTTTCTCCACCCACGCGTTTGCTATGCCCCAGCGCATAGCGACGCTACCATCTCGGTGGCGTGTGCAACCGGCCACCACGCCGGACGCGCCGCCCCGCGCCGATGATTGGGGGTATAGCAACGCGCAGGAGTGGAATCGAGGCGCGATCGAAGACGCCGGCACGAGCTGGGCGAAAAAGCGCGCTGACGTGACTTCGCTCTGGTACGAACAGACGATGCCGTTGCCGGCGGCGGCGCAAGGACAGCGCGTAGCGCTGGACTTCACCCGCATCGAAGGTGATGCCCTGGTCTTTTTGAATGGCCAACGCGTGGGAGAACTGCTGCGACCTGGCGGCGAAATCGATGTCACGGCGCAGGCCATCGCCGGGCAGGACAATCGCCTCCAGGTGTTTCTCACGCGCAGCTACACGGGGATCTCCCGCGGATTCGCCGCAGATCCCCTGCGCTATGCCGCCCGCAACGGGCAAATTCCCCCGGCGCGCTGGCAATTGGGCATCACGGCGCCGGTACGCCTGATTCTGCGCCCACGCCCTGCCGCGATTACCGATGTTTTTGTCATCCCGTCCTGGCGGCAGAAAACGTTGACGCTGGACGTAGAGGTGGATGCCGAGCGCGCGGACACGACGTATGCCCTGCGCGCCGTCGTGCTGGATGCCGAGCAGAAAGCGGTGTTGACGCTGCAGAGCGCGCCGTTACGCCTCCCCGCCGGGCGTTCGACACAGCACGTGACGGCGGCCTGGGCGCATCCGATTCCCTGGGAACTCGATGGGGGCTATCTGTATACCACGCGAGTCAGCCTGGTGCGGGGCGACGATGTCGCCGACACGGCCCCCGACGTGACCTTCGGCTTTCGCGAGATCTGGGCCGAGGGGCGGCAATTACTGATGAACGGCCATGCGTCGCGTTGGCGCTACGTGATGGACTTTGGCGGCCAGACGCCCAATGCGCTGTCGTTTTATCAACTGCTGGGCGGGAATATCATACTCTTTCAGCCCAATCCTACCTCCTGGTGGAAGGATTGGCCGCATGAGTCTCCGCTGCTCGATGAGCAGATCCTCTCCTTGCTCGACGCCAAAGGGTTGGGGGCCACCGCCCTCGCGCCTGGCATTTCCTCGCTGGGCAGCAAACTGCTGAGCGATCCGCAGACACAACGCGATTATGACCGGGAGATGGCCCTCTGGGTACGGCGCTATCGCAACCACCCGTCCATTTTCGCCTGGGTGGTCGGCATGAATACCTATTGTCCGGAATCGGCGATGCTGCCGGCGACGCTGGGTCGCCAGCTACCGGCGCCGTTACCCAGTCAAGCGCAAACCATCGCCTATGCCTGTGCCGTCGCCAAGCGCCATGATCCGACGCGCTTGACCTATTCGCACGCCGATGGCGGCCTCGGCGACATGGCCAATGCCAACACCTATTTGAATTTCGCCCCGCTGCAAGAACGCGAGGAGTGGCCGATGGCCTGGGCCAAGGATGGGAACATGCCGTTTTCCGCGGTAGAGTTCGGCCAACCGTTCGAAGCGAATTTCTGGAAAGACAAACGCTGCCTCATTACGGAATATGTGGCCATGTATCTCGGCGATCAGGCCTACACCACGGAAACGGAAACGGGGCTGCGACGCACGAAAGCATACAGCCTGGCGAATAACCGCTTCGGCGCGATGCGAGCCGTCGATCTGGCGGATTTTCCCGGCTACTGGGACTTTCAGCGTCTCTTCGTGACCCACACGGACCGTGCCTGGCGCACGTGGGGTGTCAACGGCGGTTGGTTCCCCTGGTGTTTGGATACCGGGTACGGCGATCCGCCGGGGTTCGATGTCAAGCGCCAGGGCATCTTTGCCCGCTACGAGTCGCTGCGCGAACCGGTCACCGAAAAGCCCAGTTGGGCGAACCCGAATTTCGACATTCATCAACAGAATAATCGGCCCTTGCTGGCGTATCTGGCCGGGTCGCCGCGTCATACCGATAAGACGCACAGCTATTTCGCGGGCGAACGCATCACGAAGCAGATTGCCGTGGTGTGGGATGGCCCGGGGAGCCGCACGCTGGTGGCGCGCTGGGAGCTGACGCCCGCGCAGGGCGGTCCGGCGCTACAGTCCGGTACCGTCACGCTGGCGCTCAACGCCGGCGATATCTCCTTGCGGCCCTTCAGCAGCACGGCCCCCGCCGTGACGCAACGCACCGCGTGCGTCTTGACGTTGACGGTGCGGGACGGCGCGCAGACGGTGGCCAGCGACAGCTTGCCGCTCACCGTGTTCCCCGCGGCTGCCCCGCTCAAGCTGGCGGCGCGGGTTGCCGTCTATGATCCAAAGGCGTTGACCACGCCGTGGCTGACACGGCTCGGCATCCAGGCCGCGCCCTTCCGCGCCGGGCAATCCTGCGCAAACATCGATCTCTTAATCATTGGCCGGGAAGCGTTGCGCATCGGGACGGCGTTGCCCTATACGCAGGCGGATCTCGCGCGTGGCCTGCGCGTCCTTGTGCTGGAACAACAGCCGGATGTCTGGCAGGGGATGGGCTATCGCACGCTGGCCTCCATGCCGCGCTACGTCTTCCCCCGCGATAAGCAGTCTCCCATCCTGGCCGGCCTGCTGCCGGAGGACCTGGTGAACTGGCGCGGCACCCCGGACCTGCTGCCGGAAGGCAAGCCCGGCCAATCCTACGATGTGCCGCACGCGCCGAAATGGACGAATACGCATGCCGTCGCCTCGGTGGTACTGCAGATTCCGCAGGTCGCCGGGGTCACGCCCGTGTTGCAAACCGAGTTTGACCTGGACTATTCCCCCTTGCTGCAGTGGCGTATCGGGAAAGGCGCGCTCTATTGTTCGTCACTCGACTTTACCGGTCGTGTCGGCGTGGACCCGGCGGCGACACGCCTGGCGGTGAATCTGCTGCGTACCGCGGTGGAGCCCCTGCCCCCGCTACGCAGCGTGGGCTACCTCGGCGGACCGCGCGGCAAGGCGCTGCTGGCCCGTCTCAACCTCGAGTCGGTAGCCGGGACGCCGGCGGGTGATCCCGCGCAGGCGCTCGTCGTGGTGGGCGAAGGCCCATCCCCGGCAGCCCTGGATACCTTTGTGGACCAGGGCGGGACGGCGGTGTATCTACCACGCAGCGCCGAAGAGTTGGGCGGAGACGGGCTACACGCGAGCGCGCAGCAGTTCGTGCGCGTTGCGCCGCCGGAGCACCCGCTCTTCCGCGCCATCGGGCCGGGGCTGCTGCGCTGGCGGGATACGCTGGACAGCCCGCTCTTCCTGCCGGATGGGCAACCGGACAAGGCGACGGTGCTCGGTAACGGCCTGTTCCTGCTCCGCCCACAAGGCAAGGGATTGCGTGTGTATTGCCAGTTGCCGCCCGAGCAATTGCGCGAACGCTACCCGGAGAAAAGCCCCGAACGTGAGGCGGTGGAATTAAGCTGTCTGCGCATGGACCAATGCTACGCGCAATTACTCACGAATGCGGGCGCGGGGGCGTCCACGCTATGCGCCAACCGGTTACTGACCTTGAGCCCGGGGGCCGCCTATGAAACCCTCGGGCACTGGCAGGTCTTGGGGCCCTTTACGGTGGAGCGCGACGATAGCGAACTAATGCTGAAGACCGCCTTCCCCGGAGAGGACGATGCGATCGCCGGGAACACGAATCCGAATACGCTCTATACCCGCGCGGACGGCGCGCGTTTGGATTGGCGCAAATCGGTCACCGCCGACGCGGACGGCTTTGTCGATCTGGGAGCCGCGCTGGGGGCCAGTGAACGCGCGGTCGCCTATGTCACGCGTGTGCTGCACTGTGACCAAGCCCGTCTGGCGCGCCTGCGGCTGGGGGTCGATTACCGCCTGCAAGTGTGGATCAATGGCACATCGGTCTATCGCCTGGCGAGCGCGCACGGAGCGCCGACAGCGAATCGGCACCTCGTGGATGTCCCCTTGCATGCCGGCGACAATGTCATCACGTTAAAGATTGGCGCCGGCGGTAAAGGCTTCGGCTTCTGGGCGAACATCTCGACCACCGATGCCACGGAGATCATCGCATCACAACAAGGCTTACAGAGCCTGTTCTATGATACGACGCTGCAAACCTTCGATCCCTACCAGTATACGCATTGGTAAAGATCGGCATAGCACCGAAAAGGGTGCATGTATTAAATGTGAGAAAAGTGGCAGAGAAATCGTCTGTGCACTCAAATTTCGTGCTGGTGCTGGGAAAGGCCCCCACCCAGCCCTCCCCCGCTGCGGCAAGGGAGGGTAGCGGTTCTCTGGCTCCCTTCCCTTGTCGCAACGGGGGAAGGGCCGGGGATAGGGGCCTTTTCCCAGCAGAGCAGACCAAACATCGCCGAAAAACCTCACAGAACGTACATGCGCCCACCGAAAACATTAGGAGGGAATCATGAAGCAATTTCTTGTATTGGGCATATTGACGCTTGCTGCCTTGGGATGGACCATGCCGACCTGGGGCGAAGCGAGCCCGGCGGCGGACATCACCACACTGCTGGCGCAATCATTTGACAAGCAACAACCGGGCGATACCCCGGAGGGCTGGACCGTGACCTGGGGCGAGCAGGGCGACGACATGCTCACCATCAGCAATCAACGGGCGGCCTCCAAGCCCAACTGCCTGCTGCTTGACCGGAAGACGGGTACCAATACCAAAGCGTGGCAATGTGCCCATATGCTCCCGGCGGTGGCGGATGGCGTGGCCGTGCTCTCTTTCGCGTTCCTCGTGCAGGGGGCAGGCAATGACGCGGTCTTCGAGATCGAGTGCCGCCCGAGCCCGGGTGAACGCGGCGCGAGCATCCAGATTGCCAACCGCAAAGTGAGCGCATTCTTCCGCACGGGGGGGAAGAGTTGCACGCTCGGGGAATGTTTGGAAGATCGCTGGTATCGCGTCGAACTGCGCTTGCCGACCAAAGGCGGGCAGCAGCACAGCGCCGCCTTCACGCTGCAAGCGCAAACGGACGCCGGCAAATGGGAAACCGTTGATGGGACAAAAACGCTGACGATGACCCCGCCGCAAGGACAATATGGCATGCTCTTGCTGCATGCCGTGCAAGACAAGCGCAATAGCCAACTCTTTTTCGATGATCTGCGCTTCGGACAGGTGACGGTGAAAACGGACGTTGCGCCGCCCCCCGCCGACCGTGCGTCGTTATTTGCCGTGCCGGATTTCGCCGCCCTGCCGCCGGACGTCCGCATCATCGCGGAAAAAACCGCCGATGGCATTATCACCTCGGAGCTTACCTTTGCCGGTGCGCCGTTCAATGGGAAGCCCACGCGCATCTACGGCTTCTACGCGCGACCGGCACAGCCGGGGAAATATCCCGGGGTGGTGCAGTTGCATGGCGCGGGCCTGGTCACGCTAGCCGCGACGGGCGCGGAGTTTTACGCCAAGCATGGGTATGCCTGCTTGAGTATCGACTGGGCCGGTCCCACCGCGAAGCGCATCGGCACGACCTCGGAGTTCACCTCGGCCGGTAACTTGGCATCCGCTCCTCCGGCGCTGGAAGATGGCACGCCCAGCAAAGCGCCCTGGAAGAGCACGCCGCCGGAAGTCAATGGCATCACCAATGGGGTACGCTTCGTGCTGCGCAGCTTCATGTTCCTGCGCAGTCGTCCCGAAGTCGATAGCAACAAACTGTGTCTGTCGGGCATGTCGGCGGGCGCGCACCTCTCGCTGCTCGTACTCGGGCAGGACCCGACCATCAAAGCGGCGGCGGTGAAATATGGGGAAGCGTTCATCCGGGATATGCCGGGGTATTTCGGCGGCTATTTCGGTCCCATTACCCTCGCGCCGAAAGCCGAGCAAGACGTCTGGTTGGCGGCATTGGACCCAAAATATGATCTGCCGAAATATCGCGCGAGCGTGATGCTCTTATCCGGCACGGACGATATCTATTTCATGATGCCGGTGGTGCTGAAAACCTATCGTGAAATCCGTACGCCGAAGGTACTGGTAATGAATCCGAATGACAACCACACCCAGGTGGGGAATGAAGCGCTGCCGTTCCGCTATTTCCAAGCCGTGCTGGGCAGCGCGCCGGCATTCCCCAGCGTGACCCCCATCACCATGACGCCGGAAGACACCAGCGTACGCTTAGCCACGACAGTCATCGCCCCGTCACCGCTGGCGAAAGTCACCTACGTCATCAAGCGCATGGCGAAAGTCGGTTTTACCTATAAAAGCAATTGGCAACGCGTCGCCGCCGTCGAGCGCGCCGGCACATGGGAGACGGTCATTCCCGCCGTGACGCCGGATGAACAGTTATTGGCCTACGTGCTGGTCGAGGACACCACCGGCGCCATTGCCGCGAGCGATACCATCGAATTGCCCACCTACCCCCGCTGGCGTGGTGAATAGCCGGGGAGGCCCTGAGTCGGTCAATCAACAGGTGGCGGGCCGCGCATGTCGGAGGACATG
>DASXVL010000041.1:0-8745 GCA_036504255.1 Armatimonadota bacterium
ATATGCACATGGAGTCTATCCGATGATGGAACAACCGCAACTTCAAACGCCAAGCTCTCCCCTACCCTTTCCCCGTTCGTATTGGGTGCTAGAGGGACGTCTGCTTGCTGGCGTCTATCCCGGTGCAGCTGATCCGGAAGACGCGGAGGCGCGTCTGGCCGCATTATTGAATATCGGTATCCGGTGTGTCATCAACCTGACCGAGGAGGACGAGGTCAATCATATCGGGTTGCCGCTATGTGGGTATGCCGAGATATTGCACGACATCGCGGCAAGGCGGGAACAGACTGTGGCCACACACCGCTTCCCGATCAAAGATACCAACATTCCCCGCGTGGAGGAGATGCGTGCCATCCTTGACGCCATCGACACCGCGATGCGCCAGCAGCAGCCCGTGTACCTGCACTGCTGGGGTGGCAAAGGGCGCACCGCGACAGTCGTCGGCTGCTGGTTGGCACGGCATGGCATGGCGGTCGGCGATGATGCCTTGCATGCGATCCAGGTATTCCGGCAGCATGACCCCACGGCACAGGACCCTGCGCCGGAGAATCAGCTCCAGTGTGAGTTTGTGCGTCAGTGGCCGGAGGGACGGTGATCATCGCCCTCTCACTGCACCAAAGTAGCGGCGAGTGTCTCCCGGAAATTGACAAGCAGCGCGAGAAGTCTTATTTTAATCTAGAGGACAAGTTGAAATAGCCGCCATTCATATTTTAACTTGTGAAATACCGCGATGCAACGATCACACCCCGGACAATACGTCACCATCTCCACGGTCGGAGAGCAGGCACGGGCATTTGTGCCTGCGCCCCTTCCGCCCGTGCCGGCCATCGACTGGTCCCCCGCGCTGCGCGACACGTATGACCGAGCATTGCTGGCGCTGGGTCGTCTCGACAGCGTCTCCATGCTGCTGCCGGAAACGTCGCTGTTCCTGTACAGCTATGTGCGCAAGGAAGCGGTGCTCTCTTCGCAGATCTAAGGCACGCAATCTTCACTATCCGACTTGCTGCTGTTCGAACTCGACCAACTGCCCGGCGTGCCGTTGGATGATGTACAGGAAGTGAGTAATTACGTCGCGGCGCTGGAATATGGCCTGCAACGGTTGGCCGAGGGGTTCCCGCTATCGCTGCGCTTACTGCGCGAGATCCATGGCGTCTTGCTGTCCAAAGGGCGCGGGAGCGACCGTGCCCCCGGTGAATTTCGGCGGTCACAAAATTGGATCGGCGGGAGCCGACCGGACAATGCGGCCTTTGTCCCGCCTCCACCCGAGTACGTGCTGGACTGTATCGGCCAACTGGAGTTATTCCTCCATGACCAGACCGAGCGTACGCCTGCGCTGGTCAAGGCGGCCTTGGCGCATGTGCAGTTCGAGACGATCCATCCATTCCTGGATGGCAATGGGCGCTTGGGGCGCTTACTGATTACGCTGTTGCTCTGTACCGAGCAGGTGCTGCATAAGCCGATGCTCTACTTGAGCCTCTACTTCAAAACGCACCGCCAGCGCTATTATCACTTGCTCGATCACGTGCGCCAGACCGGGGATTGGGAGGCATGGCTGGCCTTCTTTTCCGAGGCCGTGACTGTCACCGCCGAGGGGGCAGTCACCACAGTCCAGCGCTTACTGCGTCAGGCGGCGGATGACCGCGAGCGCATCGGCAGCCTGGGGCGGGTGGCCGGATCGGCGCTGCGCGTACAGCACGCCTTACAAGAGCGCCCGATAGCCGCGCCACTCTGGCTGGCCGCACAAACCGCGCTCACCCCGGCCACGGTCAACACCTGCTTGCAACACTTGCAGCGCCTCGACATCATCACGGAATTAACCGGGCATAAGCGGAACCGCTTGTTCAGCTACCAAGCATATTTGCGCATCATGAACGAGGGGACGGAGACGCCTGCGTCGTAAAGCATAGCCATTGCTCTCGGATGGATTGTGGGCATGCGACTGGAGTGACACATTGAGTATCCCGGTTCCACAGGAGTTAGTCACGGTGCAGCAATACTTTGCTGCGCGTGAGTTCCGAGCCGAGCGGTTCGGCGAATACCATCTCCACAGTTGGCAGAAGTATTTTGGTGAGGACCCTGACTTCTGTGCGTTCGTCGACAGGCACCCTGGGCCGATAGCCCGTGGGGATTTCACCGTGATCGGCGATGACGGATGTAAGACGCTGGCGGATGCCCGACAGTTATTCCTGGCCTCGATGATCTGGGGGTATGGCACCGTCGGGTATGGCGCGTATCGTACGCGGCATATGCTCTCGACGCCGGGAGCCGACGAACAGTTGCAGGCCGCAATCCAGTCTGTGGCATCCGGGCAGTTGATCGAGGCGTATCAGGCGTTGCAGTTATACAAGTGCGGCCCGTCGTTTATGTCGAAATTCCTCTATGCCATTGGCCTGCGCATCGGGGCCACGTCCTTGCCACTCATCCTCGACTCCATTGTCGCGCGGTCGCTTCAACGCCTATTGGCATCGCAAGGCGTGGATCATCGATCATTCTTCACGCTCGACGGGAATGGCATGGTCTGCCGTGATGCCGACGGCTATGCACGCTACGTCCTCCTACCCAACGAATGGGCGAGTACACTAGGTGTCCTGCCAGATGCTGTTGAATTATGCTTGTTTGAGATGGGATAAGGGCAGGGGGTTCTGTTGAATGCGTTTGTGGAGCTGCTCACGCTGCACGCCCGCTAGTGCCTGCGGTACGAGGGTACCCTCTACCGCCTACGTGACGTGGCTGACTCCGTCAGGGTGATGTCGATGCAGAGTCGCACAAAAGCCGCCAATGCTGGTTGCTGCCTATCGCCTGTTATGCTACACTGCCCACAATGCATCGGAGGCGAAGAAAGGTCTACTATGTCCATCGAAACGATGACCCTGGAAGAAGTCGAGGCCACCATGGCCCAGCTGCGCGAACGCAAGAAGACGTTGAAACAAGGGGGCAAAGCCGCCGAGCGAAAAATCGGCGTGCTGGCCCGCCGGCGCGAGCGGCTCATGGCCAAGGTGCAGCACCTGAACGACCAGATTCTGGCACTGCAGAGCGAGGCAACCATCCCTGCTGACACGACGCCGCGTCGTCGCGGGCGTCGCCCGAAAAACCTCGGCTAAACGGTCGTACCACCAAACATCTTACGGTATGCGGTTCCCCCATCAGCCGGTCGTCGGGGATGGGGGGACTTCAATGCCTCTCGTAATTTCTTCCACTGCAGCGACCATTGCTGATTCATTCGCCCCATGGCTCCCACCCTACATAGATCGCCTTGAGCGGTATCGTTCCGCTATCGCCGACGTGGCGATGCTGATTCCGTCCTGTGGGGCCATTCCTATTGCTTGGCGATATTGCGCCACGTCGGGGCGTATGGCGGCAATAGCGGGTAAGCGACCCGTTGCCTGCTCTCACATTAACCCGTACCATGGGGCACGGAGCGTGAAGTTATGATGATATCACAACATGACCGAATCTCCGGCGGGTTCTGGGGTGCCCTCGTCGGCGATGCCCTCGGCGTCCCCGTCGAGTTCACCGCACGCGATGAGCGCAAACGCGACCCTGTCGTCGGCATGCGCGCCTTCGGTACGCATCACCAACCGGCTGGTACTTGGTCAGATGATAGCTCGCTGCTGCTCTGCACCATGGAGAGTTTGTGTGCAGGCTTCGACCCTGTCGATATAGGATCACGATTTATTCGCTGGCTGGATGAAGGCTACTGGACACCGTACGGCGAGGTGTTCGACTGTGGCATCGCCACCCAACAGGCCATCGCCCGCCTCCGACGCGGTGTCGACCCCGAGAGCGCAGGGGGCGCAGGGGAACGCGATAACGGGAACGGCTCGCTCATGCGCATCCTGCCGGTCGCCTGTTACTTCGCAGATGCACCCACCGCAACGTTGCTCGACGCCGCGCATCGTGTCTCCGCGGTGACCCATCGGCACCCACGCTCGCAGATGGCCTGCGGCATGGCGTGCTTGGTGGCGCAGGCACTCATGCAGGGGCAATGTATTGAAGGTGCATACCGGTCGGCCATCACAGAAGCTGCCACCGTGTATACAGCTCTCCCCTTTGCCGCCGAACGAACGCATTTTGTGCGCGTCCTCGATGGTCAGCTTGCCGATGTGCCTGAAAGCGATATCTCCGGCGATGGCTACGTGGTTCACACGCTGGAAGCCAGCCTATGGTGCCTCCTCACCACCTCATCATTTGAAGAGGCAGTACTGAAAGCCGTGAACCTCGGCGACGATGCCGATACCACCGGCTGCGTCACCGGCGGATTGGCGGGACTGGCGTATGGCGTTGATGCCATTCCTCTTCCTTGGCGAGAATGCCTTGCGCGCGCTGGGGACATCGCGGCATCGCTGCAACGCTTCACGGAAGCATGTGCCTCACCGGTGACGGTTGATCGCCAGTCAAAATAACAAATAGGTTCTCTAATACGATATCCGCTATCGCTGATAGCGTTGGGCGGCAAGGGGAGTTAATTCGAAAAGAGTTATCCCTTTTAGGAGATTTAATGATTACACGTGGTTATCTAATTGGCGAGATCATTGATGAACTATCGGCAATCGCACAGCAAGTCGAGACGCGTTGCCGCTTAGGCTTGACTGATCTTAACGTTTTCCTGGAGTGCTTCTTCCGTGATATGCTGAACGCAGCAACGCAGGATCTCCAACTCCGCAATCTGAATGAAGAAAGATCAAACGAACCTGGGCTCGATCTTGGAGATGATATTAAGGGAGTAGCCTTCCAAATCACTTCAACAAAGACATCGGCCAAGATTAACCACACGCTCGAAAGTATCACGCCAGCACAGAAATCACTCTATAACGAGATTAATATCCTCGTTATCGGGCATAAACAGACCCGCTATGATGGGCTCAATGACGAACTCTGTAATGAAATAGGATTTTTGGCAGAAAATAACATATGGGACATCGATACTGTTGCTGCTAGATGCCTTTCATTACCCTTGGATCGATTGCAAGCAGCACACAGCATCATCCGTAAAGATTGTGCTCGTGTTCGCGTCGAACTTGAGATACGCAATGAGGATGGGCGTTATCAGACCATGATCGAGGATTACATAGAAGCTGTACCCAAACATAAAGTTGGCACATGTGAGACATTAGTCAACTGTATACGAGAAAAACATAGTGTGGAAGTCAACGTTGCAGATTACCTAAACGGTATAAATACACTAGTAAGCAAATTAAGGCACCTACCAAGGATTACACGAGACGTATACGGCATATTACTTACGAACTTTGAAGAATATGACGATGTCGACCTTACCCTCAATTATGCCGTTTTCAAACGAAAATGTCGTTATGGCAGCCTAGATGAGGAGTTGGTTATCCTTGGTGAATATGGTTTAGCAGAGGTAAAGCAACCGGATGACCATCGTATAGGACTTGACAGCCCAAAAATAGTAATAAATGGCAGTTATGGTAACGTGGATAGTCTCATCGGTGATCTGGTAGAGTATGTAAAAGATAGAGACCTTCAACTTCACAGGATGATTGTAGACATTGATCTCTCTTCGCTGTAGCTGCAGATGTTCCTCAGAAGTGAAAGAGCATGTACAGCGGGTAATCGACACACTATCGGATGCGTGACCGAGCGCTGGCGCGGGATTGGCATGCGGCGTTGCCGCGATGCCCCCTACCCCGCGTTGCAGCATTGGGAGCGCTGGGGGCGGCGCGGCGGAGCGCAGAGACACTTGAATCTCTACTCGACATGAATGAAGTGCCCAAATAATCACATACCGATTCGCACCTCACGAAACCGGCATGGGTATAGGATTGCCGAGTAAATCTTCGACCGTCACCCCGTAAGCCTTTGCCAGCTTCTTTAGCACTTTCGTATCCGGTACACGCTTGTCTCCTTCATAGACTCCAAGCATATGTGGGGTGATTCCGACGTTATTCCAGACGTAATTGAATGAGAGGTTCGCCCGTTCCCGAGCCGCACGTAGACGCTCACCAAGAGTACGCGGAGCTTGGCGCACACGATGCTTGGCCATCCACTGGTCAACGTCATCCCGATGGAAAAATCCCTTCCGTCCCGGCATGGGGGCGAGTTGGCCCTTAGCGATGGCACGCTCCAGAGTGCCCCGCTGGCACCGGGCATAAGCGATGACCTCTTGTTCGGTCATCCAGGAAGCATGGCGGATATCCCGGCCACTGCTAGGACGGGCGGCTGTTTCTACATATTCGTCTATGGCTGACTGCGGTATGATTCGCTGATCTCCTACATGGACATGGCGAAGCACTCTGGTTCGGCAAAGCTCCTCTACCTTCCAGCGAGACACGCGTAACTGTTCGGCGGCCTCCTCGACGGTTAGGGTAATCACAGCCGACACAGCCTCTGGAGGCGGAGTTGTCTCGTAAACGACGTGCCACTGCTTAGCCACCTCAACCAACGCAGTCATCACATACTCCGTGACTATGGGGGCAACCGCTTGGGCAATAATTGGCCCCATTTGTTCGGCTAAACCCGGCGGATGGGATGAGATCGCAAACCAAGCTCGGAGTTCATCCCGGTGGATGCGCCAATGTCTCCCGATCCTCTGGGCCGGTAGCCCCTTCCGGATAGCTCTCATCAAAGTCGGTTCGTCGACGCGCAACAAGACAGCGGCCTCCTCCACCGATAAGTACTCCACCTCGCTCATCATGGGGCTCCTTATATAGCAAAAATTACATTCGTATTCTCCCCGTTTGCTTACTTTCCTGTAGGGTAAGAAATCAAACAGTCAGACCGGACACCCAGTCGATCAAACGGCTTTTCTTCCTATAACAGATCTACTTATCGGAAGCTAGAATCGCAATTACAACTGACGGTTTGAATTGAGAGAACTCCTACCGATGTTTAGGGAAGAATATGCAGGAGTGCGAGATGACGCTCAAGAAATAGATATTAAATGTAGTGTACTGCTGATATTTCCTATAAATCAATGGATTAGAACATCCACAGGCAAAGGGTACGTGATGAGCGTGAAGCCTGAGATTTTCTTAATTATCCAAGAAAGATCTCTTGATCACCTAACAATGGAAGGACACTCACTAGTGGCCCGATACAGTGGAAGCGCGCTATGGAGAAAGTGGGAAAGCAAGATTTCTCTAACTACGGAACGTGATTTCGAGCGAGCGATCTTACCCTTCCTCCAAATACATTGGCCAGACTTGCAGCAGACACCTGCCAGAGGTTACTGGGATGCCCTCGGTATTGACCTCATGCTTCCGATCACTGTTCCTCTACACCCCTGCCTTATTCAATGCAAAGGATTTCATGTCATTGAGATCGGGAATGACCAGATACTCCAAATTGAGCAATCAATCGATGCCTTCATCAAGTCCGGCCAATATTGTAAGGACTACATCGTAGTGCATAATCGCGATGGCAGAAATCGCAATGCCACCGCTCGGATCGAGAACAAATTGAAAATAGTTCGCGACTCGGGTCAGGCAGAGCGGGCAGAAATGTGGGATCTGCCAACGTGTTTTGATAACGCTTTCCAATATATGCGCAGATTACTAGCGAATGCGCTACGGGACCATTCGGCTAAAATTCTGCGAAATCTGCTGGGACGCTTCACCTTCGGCGCGGTTCATGTCCCAAAGGTTCCGATCTCAATTGAGAGGTTACTCTTTAAACGGGGACAGCCCTGCCAACTCGTCGCAGAACAAGAATACTCCCTTTTCGAAAGCACTAAACTCCTGCACCTTGCAAATGAGCCTCGCTGGATGTTGCTCGTCGGACAATTCGGGGTCGGCAAAACCACGAGTGTTCTACATGCTGCTGCAAGTTGTGATCACATCGTCATTTACGCACAGGCCGCACAACTTGATCCAAAATCGCTCACGCGAGGCACAGTCAAGCTACTTCAGGAGATCGTCGCGAGACTAGATGTCTTTACTGGATACGAAGCCACCACAAAAACGGTTCTCGACGAGTTGGCTGGTCCTGTCCTCTCTCTTCTCCTGCAGTCACCATCACCCTACTTGTTGGTGCTCGATGGACTTGATGAAAATCGTGCTTATTCGGGGTATGTTGGGTTGGAGCGACTAAGCAATCAACTCGCAGATTTCAAATGTCCGATCATTCTCACCACGCGCCGCGAACATCTGGATGCACTTTTCGGCGATTTTACTACGGCTTTTGAGGAATTCTCGACTAAGAACACAGCAGGACGCTATGCAAGACTGGTGACGTTACAGGGATGGGACACACAGCATATTGAGTCCTTTATTGAGGCCGCCGTCCAACAGAGCACCGAACATGTAGCAGAGCGACTCAGTGAATTATTATGTTTGTTCCGGCATGGTGAGACCCAGGCTTTGTACGGAGATCTCCCCAGGAATCCCTTGTTCCTCCAGTTTATTGTAGAAGACGTCATCGAGCATGGTATCCGGCCAATGAATCGTTGTACACTACTTCGCGATTGGGTAGCAGCAAAGATTCGGCGTGATCGCAAGGTTCTTTTGCGTCCCGTGCCGAATGCGATGGCTACCAACTTAAGCGAATTTGTGTCACAGATTCTGCTACTCATGGAACATACTGCGGGTTCGATGGTTGAGCAGTTGCCGGATGGTATCCGTCTTGTCGAGACGCTACCCGTGCACCAGCTGCGCGTTATTGCACAGCGAGTGCTCGGTACGACAGGTGATTCAGAACTCGCCATCATGTTAAACTCAGTGCTCACAACAGCAGGCCATCGAGTAGGAGACCGATTGCCAATCGCTTTTACATTTCGTGTGTTTC
>DASXVL010000042.1:0-9452 GCA_036504255.1 Armatimonadota bacterium
AGCCGCTGGCGAGTATCCAGAGCTACGGCTGGCAAGCCACTTGCTTAAACAACCAATAATACGTACCATAATATTGCTATGAAGTACGTATATATCCTACAAAGTCTTTCGCATCCTGGTGAATACTACACCGGCAGCACCGACAATTTCACCGAACGCCTGCAGGCCCATAACGCAGGAAAATCACCCCACACCGCAAAACACCTTCCCTGGAACCCCATCGTTGTCATCTGTTTCGCCGATGACCAGCGCGCCTTCGAATTCGAACATTATCTCAAATCCGGTTCTGGCCGCGCTTTCGCATTGAAACACTTTCGCTAATTTATTACCTCCGGACAGTCCTGTGTCCAGCCCACAGGTCACGTCAATGCACTCCACAAACCGGTATGCAGATGCGGTATCCGCGCATACCGACAATCGCTCAGCTATTGAGCTGGAGGGTGTTCCAGACGCCACTCGGGTTGCGTCATGGTGAATTCAAGCGACGCAATCAAGTATGTGCTGACGCGGATGTGCTGCATAAGATAGTGGCAGGTGTCATAGGTGAACAAGCATCGCGCACATTGACTTCGGTTGATTACGATTTGAGCATCCCCCACTTATCGACTTTGGCGCGACACTGCGGACAGGTCCAGCCACCCCACATGGCCTGTTCCGTGGACGTGGGCTTGCGTACCATGGGTAGTGCGGTATGGCACTGCGGACAACGCACGGGGAGATGCAAATTGACACCCCACTTCCCTTTCCGCCGTACCGTGCCTACCACGATAACGATCACTGCCACAATGCCGCTTATCAACACGAAAGCGGCCAAGCCAAGATAAATCAACACCACGACCATCACACCCTCCATGCAGTTGGGAGACGTTTATCCGTGCAATTATACAAGAGCCCGACAGCGAAGAAAACCTCCAGCGAGGCGGATGGTGTCCCGAGCGACCGCAGGGAGTCGAGGGGCAAAGCCGCTAAATGTAGAGGTTGGGTATATGTCTGACGTCCCCTATTACGTCTACATCGTCCGCTGCAACGATGGTACCTATTACGTTGGCTCCGCCCACCATGTCGCTGAACGCCTCTCCCGCCACAATGCTGGCCGTGCCGCCACCTACACCGCTATGCGCCGCCCTGTTACACTTATCTATGCAGAGGAGCATCCCGATCAACTCACCGCCATACGCCGGGAGAAACAACTGAAGGGCTGGAGTCACCAGAAGCGTGACGCGTTAGTGCATGGTGATATGGCAACGCTGAGGCAACTAAGTAAGAGCAGAACGTAACCGCCTCTCGGCGGTTTTTTGGCTTAGGGCGAAAGTACGATGCTTTCGCCAGCTCTACGCACGGATAATCTGGATGCGTACTACCATGCGCTGGCAACACATCCACACCATAACTATTACCTGGGGCGCGCAGCGACGGATTTGACGCCGTGGCTAGAGTACTTTGCCGGGCTGCTGGCGCGCGTCTTCACGCTCGCCCAGGAAGAGGCACTGGCCTGCGCCAGCGAAGGCATGCCTGCCGAGTCGGACGCCTTACGCCGCCTCGACCACCGTGCCCGCACGGTACTGGCGCTGTTCGCCCGGCACGACGAGATCACTACCGTGATGGTAGCAGCGGCGCTCGGGCTGTCGCCGCGTATGGCGTGCACGCTGGTCACCGGATGGGTCGACGATGGCTGCAACCCGCAACCGCCGCGAAGAAGAACCGTGCCTACCAATTAGCGGAGCTTTATCGGCAATTTATCGGCGTAATATCGGCGACGGGCGATGCCGATGGTTGCGAGCCTCGCTAACCGACTGCCGCATTGAAAAACCGCGACGGCACGAAGCGGTTAACTCCACACCGTCGCGGTTACGCGCATTCGTCTGGCTGCATAAACAAACGAAATCCGTTCATGCTCCGGTCACCGGGCATTCCCTGTCTCGCTCAAATTCTCTTTGATCTCTTTGATCCGCGTCACTAGTTTTTGCATGCGGACGGTGAGCGCGGCGACGGCTTTTCGGTAGCCCTCGCTGTTTTTGTCCATCTGGTTGATGCCATCGTAGGCGGTGGAGAACTGGGTGTAGCTGTAGGCCATCTCGACGATGTTGGTGCCTTGCTTCCAGGCCGCGCCGATGAGGGTCTTGTCCAGTTTGGTCACTCCGGCGATGATGTTCAGGTCGTCGCGCATCTCTTCGAGCAGCTCTGGCAGCGTCTTGCCGTCCTTGGCGGCGACGTCCGCAACATCTTTGAACGACTGGGTGGTGCTCAGCGCGGCGAGCAAGTTTTTCACGCGCCCGAGGCTGTCGATATAGCCTTGCGGGTGGTCAGGGAGCTTTTTCGACAGCTCATGCATGGTTTCATAGCGCTCGGACAACCCGCCGACACTTACGTCCATAAGCATGCCATAGAGGATGCCGGTGCAGCGCTCTTTGCCGTCGCTGGCAACCTTCTCCCAGTCTGCGAATTGCAACTGATCCTGCTGGATGGACTGGCTAAGCTTGCCGAATTGCGCCTTGGTCGCTTCCAGTTCTGTTTGCAACGTCGCCAACTCCGCCAACCACTTCGCCCGCTGCTCGGGGGTGATGTCGTCCTTCGGCGCGGGCGTCGGCGTCACCGGCGTGGTCGTGGGACCGGGAGGGGTGGACGGCGTATTGTTCGCCACCGTGATGGGCGCGGTCACTTTGCCGAGGTTGCGAATGGTTGCCACGGCGACACTCTCGCTGCCCGCATGCTGGCGCGCGTACTCCAGCGCGTCGCGCAGGCTTTGCAGCCGCGCTTGGGCCTCTTGCTGTTGTTGCGCCGCCGCCGCGCGCATCTGCTCGGCGTCCGTTGGAGAGGTCGGCGCCAAATCAGCGGCCTTTTGCAGTGTCACCTTTGCCTGGTCAATTTGCCGCAACTGCTGATCGACTGCGGCGAGGGCTTCCTGGGAGAGCACCACCGTCTGCACGGGATCACCGGGTACCGGCAGAGCGCCGAGCGCCGGGA
Organism: Armatimonadota bacterium; assembly: GCA_036504255.1. Classification (GTDB taxonomy): domain Bacteria; phylum Armatimonadota; class Hebobacteria; order CAIYQO01; family CAIYQO01; genus DASXVL01. The sequence goes on from DASXVL010000042.1 coordinate 2,965, forward strand.
GCTGGGTGAGGTCGATATCGCCGGTCATGGCGCGGGCGCTTTTGTCCGCCAGGTCGCGCGCGGATTCCAAATTGCCATCGAGGGCCGCAATGGCTGCCTGTTTCGCCAGTACGGTACTCATCACCAACTGCCGGGACACGTCCGCCGTAACCTCCGTGTTCACCGTCGGCTTGACCCACGCCTCGCCTTCCTCCTTGTCGAACGAGGCACCACCTTCCGTCATCAGTGTCAGACTGAACTCATCCGCGTTGGCGGTGAAGACCGCCTGGCAGAACCCCACGGTGGTCGGCGCTTGCGGCACACGGACGCCGTGCGTATTCTCCACCACCAGCCGGTAATGATTGCGTGCCGCCCAGCGCGCCAACGCGATGAGTTTTTCCGCCTCACGCAGGCGATGCAGCTCCGGGTAGATGCGGGCGAGGGCGTCATATTGCCCGGTGAGATAGTTGCCGTAGTCCTCCACGCCATGTTTGATGAGGCTCGTGACCTTCGGCGTAGCGCGCTTGCCGACGGGGTTGATCACCCAACCGATGATCTTCACCTGCGCTTCATCAAACGCTACCAGCGTACCGGCGGGCGACACGCGCATGCGCACCTCGCCGGGGATCAGCCGGTGCCCGGCTTCGGCCCCCGCATCACCGGGGATGCGCATCCCTTGCGCTTGGGCCGTCGCATAGAGGTAATCCATCTCGGTTTGGAATCCAGGAATCCGCGCCTTAATACCGGGATCGGTACAAATGGTCTTCATCGCATAGTCCGCGCGGAAGAGCGTGTCCCCAAGCAGCGAATCGGCGGGCACGTCCTTGAAGACCAGGTTCACGCGCGGCGTGGGGGCGTTATATAACTTGGAGAGCAACTCATGCGAGAGGGTCAGACCATTGAACATCTTCAGACCGACCTCGTCGACGATGATCGCGTTCATCCGCTCCTGCAGGTATTGCGTCATAGCATCCGCGCTCAGGCGTCCGCTCAATACCTTGTTCGCCCGCGAGGTAATTTCGGCCTCCGGCACGCCTATCCCGCGCAGCATGCCCGACGTCAGCAGCACGGCAACTTCCACCCCGGCCCGTTCTCGCGTTATCGTCCCGGCGTGGAATTTGGCGACAATCGCCTCGGCCTCGGCTTGGGTTCCCAGCTTGGCAAACGACGCCATCCCGCCGTCGTTAGTGGCGAGCAACGCCTCGCCCGCTTTCGTGTAGCCCAGTCCGCACAGAGCCTTGCCCAGGATCATATTCATCTCGTCATCAGACCCACTCGCCGGGTTGGCGGACTTCATCAGCACTTTCCGCATTTCCTCCGGGGTGATGTGGAACGCGTCAGCGCCTTTCCGGAGCAATTGCGCGCAGTCGCGCGCGAGGGCGGGGTCGTTCAAGATCAGGTTCATCAAACGATTTGACCAGGTGGTACAGTAGCCGTCCTGCGTCGCCATCCGCTGCACATCCGCGCTAATGGCCGCGTCAATACCGGCGACGCCCGCACGTGTCTCCGCCGTGGGGTCCAACGAAAAATACGGATAGGGACTTTGCAGGGCATCCTGCAATAGATCGTTATAGGGGATCGGCCCGGTCGGATACGTGGGGTCATACTTCCCCAGCAGGGTCACAACACGACTATCCGGGTCGATGACCGCGTATTTGAGTACATTGATATCCGATAGGCGACGCGGCAACGACTTCACGGCACTCCCGGCGGTTGGCATATCGCACAGCGTCACCTGCAACACCAACGACTGACTCCCACGCTGCAGCGAGACCGGGTACGTCTGTCCGCTTTTCAGCGTGGGCACGGTGATCAAGAGGTCGCGTCCACTGCGAATCGCCTTGCCGCCGAGATCAGTAATGACATCCCCGATCATCACCCCGGCGTCATCCGCAGGCGAGCCGATGGCGATACTATACGCGACTGCCCCCGTGACCCCCCAGGTCGCCGGGGCATCCTTCATCATCGTCACCCCGAGCCATGGCCCCTTGGCTGATGTTCCCACCGCTGCCGCTGACGGCCCCGTCGTCCGGCCCCGCCGATCGCGTTGCGCTTGGCAACAGGTGGGGGAGAATAGGGCGAACAGCAGCGCGGCAAGTACGCAAAAACCGGTGAGCCTAGACATAGTCAACACCTCGAAAACGGGATGGCTGATTGCAAAAGTTTCTTAATCGATATTGCATTGTAACATCCGGTTCCACTCCCCGCAAGCGCTTGTCCGTTGTGATACGACGAGTGGAACCAACCGCGACGGCGCTGACGTAACCTGTCTATATGAAGGAGGGATACCAATGACAGGGTGCAGTGGTAAACCATACCGTCGTTAATGACGTCTGACCCCAACATTCCATAATCGAGCGCGTATGTGATAATCCCCTCCGTGCTACGTGGAAAACGGCACCTGGCAGCGGTCCGCGATCGGCAATGGTTTGTTCGTGCTGGTCATTCATTAACAGCTCGATGGCCAGGTCGCTCCACATTCCGCTGCATGCGTGGGGAGCGACCTGGGTGTTTCGGATCATCTGAACGGAATACCCGGCTATTCCGTGGTCTTGCCATCGAATTTTTCCTTATCGGCCATCGCGGCGGCGCGAGTCTGTTGGATGACCCCGTCCCGGTGATTCGGCGGCGCGTAGAGCGTGTAGAGCTTCAGCGGTTCCGTGCCGGTATTCACGATGTTGTGCTGCGCGCCAGCCGGCACCAGCACCGCGAAGCCCGCGCTGATGGGCGTGCGCACGCCGTTGATGATCGCTTCTCCGCTGCCTTGTTCTATGCGCAGGAATTGATCGATGGCTTGATGGGTTTCCATGCCGATCTCTTCTTTGGGTTGCAAGGACATGACCACCAGTTGCAGATGTTTGCCCGTATAGAGCACATGGCGAAAATCGGTATTATTGACGGTCATGCTCTCGATATTTTGCACAAATCCTTTCTTGGCGCTTTCTCGAATCGCGATGGTCCGCGTATTGGTTGACCATGTGATGTCGGTTAGAAAAGTATCATGGATCAGGTGCAGCGGCGCCAGCGTTGTCCCGTCTATTTCCATGGGCGAAACGTTAAGTTGCACCGTTTGTCCGTTCACCGTCGCACATTGGCGTTTGATGTCAATAAGCAAAGTCATATCGTCTTTAGTCGTGGTAATCGTCTGGCCGGCGGCATCCCACTGCACCCGCGCCCCCAGCGCTTCGCAGACCTGGCGCATCGGCACCATGGTACAGCCTTTCACGATTTTTGGCGGCACGCGCAACGGCAACGACTTGCCGTTTACCTCCACGAGAATCTCTGCCCGGCTCGCCGTTATGACAGAGATGAATAGCCCTACTACCAGGGAGGATTTCCACAAAACACGCATCACGCTCCGGTCTCCTCTCGATTCACAGAGTATGTGGTGCATGCCAACCGTTGTCGGCGAACACCACGTTCATTATTATCCTCGGAGTAACGGAAATTGCTGCGCGAAGATTCAAACAGCGCGGCAACCCTGTTTCAGGGATGCCGCGCTGTTCGGTAATATTTACTGCCATGCGCAACCATGAGTGAATTTGAGATTCCATCTGGTAACCAATCAGCCCCCTTCTCTCCATGACCATTCGATGTCAGCGATGCTTCCACCACCCATTCACCTTAAACCGCCTCTCGGCGGTTTTTTGGCTTAGCGCGGAAAATACGACGCTTGCTCCAACTCTACGCACGGATATTGCCGATAACTATTTCTCGCCCAAACCACCCCTCGGACGGGGCCAAACGCTGTTTGCCCCACTTTTACCCCAAAACAGCCCGTTTTCCTCTCAACATCTCCAAAAGCTTCGGACGTGAGACCAACTCGTCCGAAGATTGAGAAGGGCCAATTTTACGCTCAAATCGACAACAACCTCTTCCGCGTGACATGGCATCTAATCGGCGGTATTGCCCAGGGCAACGGCAGCGCTGTTTACAACCGACAGAAGCGCACTGTGAAATACTGGGATTACGTGCAGACCCCGGAATACTATGATGTCGAGCAGTGTTTAGTATTGGATGTCGACCCAGCGGTATTTCAACAGGTCATAAAAGAACACGTGAATAAAGGCACCGGAACGGACGGGGCATTCTTCGATAAGCTCTATCAGTATGGTTGCCGTCGCGAAGGGTTACGACATATTCACCATACTTGGTAACCGAATGCTCTGTGTCGTCTTGACCACCGTGCCCGCACGGTACTGGCGCTGTTCGTCCGGCACAACGAGATCATTACGGTGATGGTCGCAACGGCGCTCGGGCTGTCGCCGCCCATGGCGCGCCCCCCCCTCGAACGCCCCATACGCTGTTTGCCCCGCTTTTGCCCCAAAACAGCCCGTTTTCCTCTCAACATCTCTGAAAGCTTCGGACGTGAGACGAACTCGTCCGAAGATTGAGGGGGATTATGGCGCTCGAATCGTTGATTCGCAGGATGGTTGGGGTCGGCTCGCGAATGGTATGGAGAGGCTAGCTAATATGGAGCATTTAGAACACCCATCCCAGGAACTATGGAACGAACGACGGCGATGGTTTGAGTCTATCAATGAAGCCGCTTGTGGAGATGCTTGTTACCTCGTAAGTGAACAAGCCTGTGCATTAACAGCTGAGGTCCAAGCGACGTTTTGTGCTGGTGCATGGATTGGCGTAATTGTCCTCGCAATGACTGTAATCGATGCCACCCTTCGCGAGACCGAGCTTCCAGGATTTCAGGGTAACACCAGCCAATTGATCGACGCGGCAGGTGGCAGTTCTCAACTACAAGAATTACGCCGACGACGAAATACCCTGGTCCATGTCAACCCTAATAATCCTGCGATTACTGTGGATCAACAATGGTTCGCACGGCATGAGCTCGAACTGGAAGCTAAGAAATCCGTCGAGTTAATGTTCGAAGCTTTCTATATCGGGCCGTGGGTCTAGCGCGTGGGAGTGGCGGTATTACCATACTCTCGGTTCCTGGATCACGCGCCGACGACATGCTTCAAGAATTACTTGATATGTCCCACATGGATGGTATATAGTCACAATGAAATAATACAAAATCAGTCACATGGAGGAGATCAGTGAGCATGAATAATCCGGCAGCCATGCCCCACTTCCAGAAAGGGAAAGAGTTGCTATATGCATTCGTTTTCTCCTGTCCAGGTGCCGACGAAGAGGATGCCGGATATCCTGCTGCCGGTGTAACTGGTACCGTATTGAATATTTTACTCAATGAGTTACGCACTGAGGCACACAGCAGGGGCTATATCTTTCATGGCAAACTAGACCGAGAGTCCATTTCCATTACGAACGCTTGGAAAAAAGTTGAATGCATTCGTACGGATGATACCGGAAAGAAGTGCGGGCGCACAGAGGCGGGCATCGATGAGATACTGGACGAGAGGGTGCTGATAGATGGTGAGTCTAGTTTGGCGCGGCTCGAACGTGAACTTGGTCGAGTGACAGACACTATCTTCTGCTGCGGTGATCGTGCCGAATCTGCAGTTACTGTACTTCTACACCAGAAGAGGCTTCCCCATACATGCCGAGTCATAGTGATCCCGCACCTTACAACACGACGCCTGAATTCTGCTATTACATATGATCGGTACGGAACCAAAATCGTATCGGCAAAGAAGGCTCACCATGTTTGCGACCAGCACTCAAGAAAACTACTTGGGGAAGCCAACACACGTCGTCGAGTAGTACGTATTGCAGAGTCTATTGTCGATGTACTACTGAATGACGGGTGCTGCCACGCGTGTGGGCGTGTGTTTGTGCTTAAGTACTATCCACGACCAGTCTGACACGTCACATAGCCGATCTTTTCGGAGGGATCATGATGCAGGAATCAAGACCGTTGCTGATTGACAGGTATTCCGCATGGGACTACGCTTATCTCATAGCTGAAGAAGCAGAGGGCAAGAGAGGGCGTGCGAGAGTATCTGTTGCTGATAGAGAGGCGCTTCTTTGGAATATGGTGCTGTTTGGAGAGCTTGTTCATGCTCTCGATGTTGACTCTTACTCGGCCTTTTCATGTGACGACCCACAGTTTCCTTTTGCAAAGTATATCTTCGCGTTGGATGCGGACCCGCCGAATGATGAACTGCATATTCGCACAACCATAACAGAACGGCTAAAGAGAAAGTTGAATCACCCTATGAATGTCGAGAACTCGACGAGCTCTATCGCAACATTCTATGGAGACTCACCTGAAAGGATTGATTGTTACTATGGATTGATATTCTCTGACTTGGCATACAAAGGCATTGTAAACTCCGAGGATGACTTCCGCTCACTTCTCGATTCTCATGCACGGCACTGGGAACACTACAGGGAGAACGCCAGTTACTACAATAACGAGAGTTCGTACCGATCTGTGGTGGTCACCGACAAGCGGATTCTCGACTTAGCAGATTCCTACCTACATATCTCTGGCCTGTTGGAGACTTCATGGTCGACGGGATTACCCTGCTATAACAAGTACGCGTATTGGCATAACCTTCCCATGCACATACCATCCGTTGACA
>DASXVL010000043.1:0-5637 GCA_036504255.1 Armatimonadota bacterium
GACTCTGCCCGAGCGCATGACATGCTATTCGTTCTTGTCGATGGCAGTTGTATCTTACAGCGCACGCTTCCCTTGCTGATCATGCGTCGATACCCTTGTCTTTTGCTCGGACCATATGCTACACTGCGCGCACGGATGGGGAATTACCCCCAATATGCTCAGAGTAAGGATCGGATACTTCATGTTCTCGAAAACCGGACTGGCTAAGTTGATAGATGCCGCCCTGCTGCGTGGGAATGCCACGGGGGAAGACGTGAAGCGTTTGTGCGCAACCGCGAAAAAGTACCATTTTGCCTCCGTCACCGTCTTTCCGTATTGGGTGAATCTTGCCGCGCGAGAGCTTCAGGGAAGCGATGTCAAAGTAAGCACCGTGGTCGGGCATCCCTTTGGCGCGCTTTCGCCACTGATTAAGGCTGCGCAAGTACGCCAGGCCGTGCATGATGGGGCAAGCGGGGTTGAAATTATTCTGAATATTGGCGAACTCGTCGCCGAGCATTATGAGCTCATTCGCAAGGAAATTCATGAAGCGGTGAATGCGGCGAAAATGCGCGCGTTGACTGAGGATGGTGGGGATGTGGCGGTGCTGGTGAATGTCGAAACCGCCTATACCACGCGAGAACAACAACGCCGTGTCTGTCATATTCTCGCCGAAACACGCGGGGATTTTGTCGTCACCAATACGGGCTATGCCAGCCGTGGCGTCACCGTAGAAGATATTTTGGCGCTACGTGATATGGCGGACCGTGATCTGGGCATCAAAGCTGCCGGTGGGGTACGGACGGTGGAACAGGCACGAACGCTGATTAGCGCCGGCGCCGACCGCTTGGGCACCAGCGCCGGCATTCAAATCGTCGAGACCTTTGAGAATGGCCGTTCAAGCCTCGACTGATTCCCTGCACGACGAGGTGAGGCATGGATCTCCATATCCATTGTGGCGACTGTTCCGCGGATCAACTCCGCTTGAGCGGATTGCCCGGTGATATTTTGGTGTGGAAAGAGTTACTGCATGAGGGGCCGACACCGTTCGGCCTCGCTGACGACGCCTGGATGGCGCTCCGTGCGCGCTTCCTCGCCAGTACCAGTACGGAACTCACCGTCGATGGATGCCTGGCAATGTTGCAGGCGCAGGACGCGGCGTTGGCGCGATTTCAGGACTATCAGACGGTGACCCTGTGGTTCGACGCCTGCCTGTACGACCAGACGATACTCATACGGCAACTGGATTGGTTTGCACGGCATGATCGCGGCACGACCAATCTCATGCTGCTCTGCATCGGGGAATTCCCCGGCATGCCGCGCTTCAGTGGACTCGGCGAACTCTCTCCCCCGCAATTGGCCAGTCTGTTGCCACAACGACAGCCAATAACCGCCGCGCAACTGGCACTGGCGCAACAGGCCTGGCACGCATTTCGCTCCCCTGCGCCGACGACGATCCGCTCGTTTCTCGACGGCGACACCTCGGCATTGCCGTATCTCGCCGATGCCCTCTACCGCCACCTTGCGCAGTTTCCTGCAGCAGCAAATGGGCTCAACCGCGTGGAGCAAACTATCCTCACCGCGCTGGCGCGTGAGCGCCAGACCTTCAGCACGCTCTTTCGCACGTCCAGCATACAAGAAGCCCGCCCATTTTTTGGCGACACCACGTTCTGGAGCTACCTCAACACACTCGCGAGCGAACCCGCCGTACTCACCATGGATTGTCAGCAACCACCGTTGCACGGGCAATCGATTCCGCTGGACGGAGAATTCCGCATCACGGCACTCGGCGAACAGGTACTTGCCGGTAATGCCGATTGGATCACGCTACACGGCATTGACCGTTGGCTCGGAGGCGTTCAGCTTACCGGGAACGGCCCCGTGTGGCGTTGGGATGCCAAGCAGGGGCACCTTTGTCTGGCGTAAACAGTGCTCACGCCCATCGTCCGGAGATCACAGCGGCGCACTGCGGGCATTTGCCATCGACCAGGCGGTTTGCCGTCACGCCAAAGCCGGCACGCTGAATGATAACTGCCTTGCACGCCGGGCAGCAGGTATGCTGGCGTGGGTCGTCAGGGACATTGCCCAGGTAAATATAGCGCAGCCCTTCTTCTTTGCCAATCCGGTAGGCGCGGTCAAGCGTGGCGAGCGGCGTGGCCGGTAAATGGGCCAGCCCCTCGTAGGGATGAAAGCGCGTGACATGCCAGGGGGTATCGACTCCGAGCGCGGTGGCGATCCAGTGTGCGATTCCCCGTAATTCTTCATCGCTGTCGTTGAGGGTGGGCGTGACGTTCGTGACGCATTCGATGTGCATTCCCCAACGATCGTGCGCATATTGCATCCCCTCGCGAATCCCCTCGACACGCGTGAATCCGGTGAGCGCTTTGTGGCTGGTCGCCGAAAACGCCTTGATATCCACCCGGTACGCATCCAGGTAAGGCCCGATGGCGTCGAGATGCGCGCGCGTTGCCGTGCCGTTGGTGACATAAGCAGTATAGAGATCATGGCTATTCGCCAGCCGCGCGCCCGCCAGCGTGTATTCCAACCAGATGGCCGGGTCATTATAGGTCCAGCAGAGACCCGCGGCTCCGAGCCCGCGCGCATTCGTCACCGCTTCGGCGGGGGTCAGGCGTTTTAACGACGGATCGTCAGTCAGGGGACGATGGCGTGAGATGTGCCAGTTTTGACAGCCGGGGCAGGAAAAACTGCACCCCACCGTACCCAATGAGTAGACGCGACTGCCCGGGTAAAAGTGGTACAGCGGCTTTTTTTCGATGGGATCGACACAGGCGGCGCTCACCTGATCGGCAATCAACGAATAGAGTCGTCCCGCAATATTCTCACGCGTGCCGCAGCGTCCACGTGCACCGGGAGGGATGACGCATCGCCACTGGCAGATATCACAGGATACGCGTTGCTTATCGAGCGATTGGTACAGAAGAGCTTCTTGCATGGTGCTTCCTAACAAAGATGCTATCGACGAACGGACGTTCGTCGATAGCATCATAGCAAATTCCGCGTGTTACTCCAAGCAGACTTATGACGCGTCCCACCGCCCACCGGTCGTACGTAAGAAGTTTTTGAGCAGTTGCATGCCGGCGGTTGTCAGGATGGACTCCGGATGAAACTGCACGCCTTCGACGGTGAGTTCGCGGTGTCGTACGCCCATGATCTCTTCCTCGGTTGTCCAGCCACTGCAGGCCAGACACGCGGGAAGCGAATCGGGGGCGATCACCAGCGAATGGTAACGTGTGGCCTCGAACGGGTCAGGCAAGCCGGTAAAGATCCCCTGGCCATCGTGAAAGATGGGTGAAGTCTTGCCGTGCATAAGCCGTGAGGCGCGCACAATCTTTCCGCCAAACACCTGCCCAATGCTCTGGTGGCCGAGACAGACACCGAGAATGGGAATCTTGCCCGCAAACGCTTCAATGGCAGCGCACGAGATACCCGCCTCGGTTGGCGTACACGGGCCGGGTGAAATCACCAAACGATCCGGTCGGAGGGCGGCAATCTCTTCGATCGTCACCTTATCGTTGCGAAACACTTTCGGCTCCATGCCGAGTTGACCGAAATACTGGACCAGGTTATAGGTAAATGAATCGTAGTTATCAATTAAAACAAACATGGTTCCCCTATCTGCACAGCGTCCGTCAAATCCACCCTTTGCGACGAAACAGCCAAAGTTCTATCAGCGTAACTACCAAGAGAATCGCCAATACGAGGTGCCCACCAAACAGCCATTCCGAATTTATGCCGATCCCGCGGAGATTCATGCCGTAAAATCCGGTAACCACCGTACCCGTCGCTAAAATCGTCGCCGCGACGGTGAGGCGCTGCATATTCTCGTTGAGCTTGTTCGATAAAGACGACTGGTAGGCGTCCAGCGAGCCGGAAAGCATGTCACGGTAGGTATCGACGAAATCAGTCTGGCGCAAGATGTGATCATAGACATCGTTGATATACGCGCGGGTATGCTCCATGGGAATGATTGTACCGCCCTCGGCAGATCGAATCAACTCATTCAACGCATCCCGTAGCGGGGTGAGGTTTTTCCGTACGGTGAGCAGACTGCGGCGCAGGGCAAAGAGCGTTTGCAGTAATTCACGTTTTGGCTGCGCAAAGATCTGCGCATCAAGATCGTCGATGAGATCGCCCATCTCATCGATAATCGGAAAAAAGCTATCGACGACCACATCGGCCACGACATAGAAAAGATAGAAGGCGGCCTCATGGGGGAGATGCGACTGTTCCCAGCGATGGCGCGCCTGTGCGATGGCGGGTAACGGCGAACGATGTATCGTCACTAGGTAACTCGCGCCGAGAAAGATGTCTAACTGTTCCGAATCGAGGCGGTGACTGCGTGGATGATAGTGCAGCGTGCGCATGACGAAAAAGTTATAGCCGTCATACGGGTCGAGTTTGGCGCGCTGCTGCTGATTGCGCACATCCTCCATGGCCAGCGGATGAAATGCGAACGTTTCGGCGACCCAGTGTAGCTCGTCCTCTGTAGGCGCTTCAATATCAACCCACAGCACGGTCTCCGGGTGTAATAAGCACTCGGGCACTTGCTCGGGCGTCAGTACATCAATACGGCCCGAATCCAGATGATAGCGTTCGCAACGAAGCATGAGGGAGGCGGCCTTATTTCGTCGTCGGCAGGGCGGCCGGATTCGTCAGGCGCATGAGGCGGACAGTCCGCGAGGGATGCTCATATTCCACGACACCGGAGAACAGATCGCGCCAAAGCGACACGGGGGCAAATATGCGGGATTGGCGACGGATGACAGGGCGTGCCAACGTCACCACCTTGCCATCAACAACCGCATTGTCGTGCCCCAGCACGAAGCAGATCTGATGGTGTTGCACCTGCGCAGTGCCGATGTCGCCATGCCAGGTGAGCGAGCCGCCAGCCGCGGTGACGAGTGGGCGCAATAACGCCATGGCCCGCTGACGCGCGATGAATGGCGGGAGATCGAAGTCCAAGGGCTGCCCATCAAAGATAATGGTCAGCGCAGTGCTTTTGGCACGCGGCGTCATCACCTTAGGGCGTTGTGGTTGCGGAGTAACTTTTGCCGGCGCTGTATCCGGCGCGGGTTTGGCATGCGTCGACGGTGTCGTTGGTACGGTTACCGTTGGTTCAGTGCGCTTAGGCGGGAGATTGGCGATATCAACCGTGAAGGGGACCATTTCTTTGACAACCCCCCCTTCATCAAAGAGTACCACTTTGAAGACGTGCGGGCCATCAGTTAGTTTGGTCGTATCAATATCGAACCGTAAGGGTAGCGTATTCGTCACGGATCGACCAACGGTATCCACATACAGGACTGCGTAGGAGAATTTTACGCCGTTCATCGGCGCGGCGGTCACTAATTGTACCTGTCCGGTGAGCTTCGAATTTCGGTGAGGCTGTGCAGGCTTCGGAGTTGCGGCTCCTGCATGGACCAACAGCGCCGCCAAGACGAAACTAGCGAAAACTCCAGCGATGAAAATATGAATAATGCGCCGCGGTCCGGCCATATGCATGCCTCCTCAAGAAAGGCCTCTGATGACACCTACGGATAGTCTATCATGCCCATTTCTCCCCGACAAGTGCCCGGCCGCTTCATTAGCTTCCTCACACTACGGACTAGATGTATATTCCATACGAGCGACCATGGTTTA
>DASXVL010000044.1:0-4509 GCA_036504255.1 Armatimonadota bacterium
GAACAAAAGTTGAAGCCCTAGCTGATCCGTAGAGCGACAACTCTGGAGCTGGCATACCTTTTGCCTATCTGAGAAAACGCGATTTTTGCCCTAATTCTACAAACTAGGGGTTTTTACGAAGGAATCTGGGACTGTCCTCGCATATAACGCCCCGGTGGCGGAAGCGACGCCGGGAGCAGGGTCAGCCGCCCTGGGGGCATCCGCGCCCGGTGCTGGACTGTCCCCGCGAGAGAGGCGCTCTTCCGTAGCGCGCGCCCGCTGTGGCGCGCCTGTGGTGCGACCGTATCCGTGCGGCGTACGGGAGCCGGGCGCCAAGTTGGGAACGCTCCGTCCCTCTCACGAGCACGGGTCAGAAGGCAAGACAGGCGCGCCACAGCGGGCGCGCGCTACACCGAGGATAGGGCCGGTGGGGGACTGTTTACGTGCGAGCGGCGGCTCCACCGGGGACAGTCCAGTACCGGGCACCTCCTCGCCTGACGGGCATTCGGCGCGAGGACAGTCCCATACGCTGCCGGTATCGTGTCGCTATTGTAGAAGGAAGCGGGGCGTTCTGCCCTGCGGGCAGGCCATCCTTCCACACGGTGCTGCTGGTATGGCCGGGTGGCAAGGCCAGTCAGCCCAATGATGTCTCCAGACAGGGACGAGGTCGTTGCCTTCCCGCTGTCGGGGCCGCCCGCTGTGGCGGCCCGCACGTCTCGCGACCGCAGCCGTGCGGCGTGAGGAGGACGGAGAGTGAGCCCAGGCGACGCACCTTTGCCGCTCACGCGAACACGAGACACCAAAACACTACCACGGGCCGCCACAGCGGGCGGCCCCTACAAGGGAAACCACACGCTGCAACGACAACGCACCCTTGCTGGCGGCGCTTCTCTTGCCCGATGAAGTAGGCGTATTTGAATGGCATTGGATGGCCCTATTCCACACGGTGCTGCTGATACTAGCCCAGCCTGCATTCCTTAGCACCGTCTTACAAACAGTCCCACTGCCCCATATATTGTGTATGCCCCATACACACCATTCTCGCCTGCTGCTCTGCTATCATTCCTCCGGTATCTGAACCGCGCAACAGGAGAGACGTCGAGGAGTAGCAACCAGCCATGCCACTTATTATGCCTATCATCGGATTGTTATTACTCAGCGCGGGCTTGCTCACCGCGTTCGGCGGGGCAATCATCGGATTTTGGCGGCCATCGGCGTTACGCGCCTTACAGTGGTGTCAGTACGGCAGCCTGCTGGTGACGATCATGGCCATGGCCCTTTTGATGGTTGCCATGCTTTCGCCCGTGCCGACAATCTCCTATGCCGTGACCTACCAGGCTCCCGTCGCGGCGGCATGGGGATATCGTCTTGCCGCGGCCTGGGCAGGGCAGGCGGGAGGGCTACTGCTGTGGTGTCTGGAACTGACGCTGGTGGCGCTGGCGATCCCACTGAAAACACAGCCGCGTGCGGGCGCGGCGCTCTTCGCTTTGCGCGGCTTCCTGTTCACCCTGGTGCTGCTGCACAATCCCTTTGCCCCGGCGACGCCGGGCATGCGGGGGGAGCTGCAGCCAACGTTGCTCGATCCGATGATGCTGGTGCATCCTCCGATGCTCTTCCTCGGCTACGCCTTGCTGGCCGTACCATTTGCGATTACGCTGGCTGCGCTGCTGAACCGAGATCCGCAGCGCTGGATAGTACAGGTGCGTCCGTGGGTGCTGGCGGCCTGGTTGGCGCTGACCGCCGGGAATGGCTTCGGGGCGGCGTGGGCCTACCGCACCTTCGGCTGGGGCGGCTTCTGGTCGTGGGACCCGGTGGAGAATACCTCATTGGTGCCGTGGCTGCTGTGTGCGGCGTGTCTCCACGCGCTCTGGCTCGCGCCGCGGGGCTCACGTTGGCTGCGCCGCGCGACGTGCTGCGCGCTGGGTGGATTTATCGCGATCTTATACGGCTCGTTCCTGGCGCGCAGCGGGCTGTTAGCCGGGGCCAGTGTGCACGCCTACGTTGGCGGAGAACACCTGCTGCTCTGGGCGCTTGGCGGATTAGTGGTTATTAGCACGGCCGTTGCCGTGCTGTTGCTCTGGCTTCGCTGGCGCAGTTGGGCAATTGAGGCGTTCGTGGCTCACCCGGCGCAGAACATCACCTGCTGGGGGACAGTAGCGATAATAGGCATGGCCCTGCTTGTGCTCTGCGGCATGTCGCTGCCCGTGTTCACAATCTTTCCACAAATGTCGCTGTATAATGCTGTGCTGCTGCCGTTGGCGACAGTGCTACTCGGACTGCTCCTCGGGCTGCAGTTTGCCGGTGCATCGCGTTTTCGCCAGTTCGTGCTGCTGGTGAGTGTGCTCACTCTCTACCTCCTCATTATCCTCATCAGCCCCAGCGCAGTCACGGGCGGAAATATCTCGCAATCCCTCCAGTGGATACTGTCACCGCTGGCGATGCTGCTCTCCGCGGCGACCGGCGTCAGCAGTCTCTGGCTCATGACGCAGAGCACGCCTCCCGTGCCGCGCTCCGCATGCCTGGCGCATTTCGGCGTGGCGGCGCTCTTGCTGGGCACATTATTCTCGGGGTATAGCGCCGAGCCAGCAATGTGGTATCTGCCGGTACGCACGCTGGTCCGGATCGCCGGGCATACGATTACCGTACGCGAAGTCAGCGCCACTGCCCCGTTGGGCTTGCAGGCCCGTATCACCGTGGATGGGCGGGATGGCTTGCTCCGCATCGAGCGGAATCAACGCTTCAGCACTGATCTCCGGCATCCGTATATCAACCATTACTTGGGGGGTGACCTTTACCTCGTGCCGATTGCCATCATGCCCACCAGCAAACGGGCGGTTCCTGCCGGAGCGATGCTGGCAATCAGTTTCAAGCCGGGGATCGCGCTGGTTTGGGTAGGGATGTGGTGCATCGCCGCGGGCATTCTTTGCGCTTTTTTCCGGCGCAAACATGACCTCATCCGTCTCGTGAGCGAGACTGGGAGTCGGCAGTCCCCTGCCGCCAAGGCGTGTTGAGCTGTGCATGCAGATCAGCGATGTGCTGGAGACCGCGCGATGTCATAACCCGTAGCGCAGGCCTGCGGACGGGGGCGTGCGTGAGCGCCCCCATCCATGCGCGCTATTGAATCTCGACCGATTCATGCATGCGCACTAATTCGGCGAAATTCAGGTCGGCACCCAGGACGCCGACGGGTTGGCCGGCTTCGCCCAGGATGGGGGCGGAAACCGTGATGCAGAGGACGCCGGTGATGCGGGATTTGTAGAAGTCGGTGATGAAGACACCGCCTTCCTGCAGGGCCCCCTGGAACCAATCGCGGTCGGCGAAGTTTTCCTCCTGGCCGAAGGCGCTGTATTGGTCGTGATACTGTGGTTGGGTGACGTTGGCGGTGATTTTGCGCCCGCTCATGTCGACCACATAGATGAATTGGCCAAAGAGGTACTTGTGGGTGGCCGCTTGCAAGACCTCCTCGATGCAGGTATGGTCCATGCTGCGGATGATCGGGTCGTCCGCTAATCCGGCGACGATCTTTTCCGACACATCCAGCGCGTGATTGCGCAGCACGTCGAAGTCCGTCTTAAAGTATTCCGGCAGGTACATGCGCGCGTGGGAGAGCATCTCTTCGTCGGAAATGGAGGTGACGCGTCCGATGGCGTACTCCTCCTTCACCCACTCGTTAATGGCGGTCAGGCCGGGATGGCGCTTATCCAGCGCGTGTTCGTTGCGCAGTCCCAGGAAGCTATTCGCCCAATGCGCGATACCGGCGATGCCCGATTTATCCGTCACATTCACGCGCGCCGGGCGGTCCAGCAGCTTGTCGGTGTCGAAGATGTTGTAGATCTCTTCATTCTTCAGCATACCGTCGGCGTGGATGCCGGCGCTGGTCACGTTAAAGTTGCTGCCGACAAACGGGTAATTCTGCGGGATCACGACATCCAACTCCGTGGCAAAATATTCAGCAATCTCAGTGATCACCCGTGTATCGATGCCGTTGGCGTCGCCACGCAGGGAGATATAGTCCATGATCGCACCTTCCAACGGCGGGTTGCCGGTGCGCTCACCAAAGCCGAGTAAGGCACAGTTCGCCGCCGAGCAGCCATACAGCCAGGCGGTCGTCGCGTTGACCAGCACCTTGTGGAAATCGTTATGGCCATGCCACTCCAGCCATTCGCACGGCACACCGCATTCATGGCGCAGGGCGTGAATCATTTTGGGAATGCTGCGCGGCAGCGTCGCCTCCGCATACGGGACGCCGTACCCCATGGTGTCGCACAGGCGAATCTTCACTGCTTTGCCGGATTGCCGCGCCAGTTCCATCAACCCCTGCACAAACGGGACGATGAAACCGTAGAAGTCGGCGCGAGTGATGTCTTCCAGGTGGCAGCGTACGGCGTGCAGGTCGGATTCCAGCGCGGTCGCCACCAATGAGAGGTAGTCATCCATCGCCTGTGCGCGCGTTTTTTTCAATTTGAGGAAGATATGATAATCGGAGGCGGAGGTGAGGATGCCCGTCTCTTTCAGCCCCAGCTCCGTCAC
>DASXVL010000045.1:0-4203 GCA_036504255.1 Armatimonadota bacterium
ACGGCGTCATCAGCGACGCCGTGGTGATTGACGATAATCCGTGCCAGCCCGGTGATGACCTCCACGTCGCCGAGACGGTCGTCGCGCTGCCCTGGGAGGCCTCGGTCTCCCTGCCGGAAACGGCCCCGGCCTATCCGGATACCGCGTGGCAGGTAAACGCTGTCCCCCTCTCCCTCGCACAGGTCGGCGTCTACCAAGGCTTCGGCTGGTACCGTACCACGCTCACCGCCCCTGGGGGCCCTGACACTCTCGCCTTCCCCTACTACGCTGACCGGCTGAATCTCTTCATCAACGGACGGCATGCCGGCGCGGTGGGGGCCTTCGCGCCGCGCAAGCGACTGATCGACACCGTGCTGGAACCGGGCGAGAATACGCTCGTCATCCTGGCAGAAGACAAGGGCCGCACCAATACCGGCGAGGCCATGGGCGAGCCGAAAGGCATGCTGGGTCCGGTCTTCGCCGGAGCCCACGAATGGCCGCTGGAGCAGTGGGAATGGGCGCCCGCCGACGACCCATCGTTGCACGGCGTGCCGGCGCTTACCACCTGGCAGCCGCTCGCGCATACGCCCATCCCCTACCCGCAGCGCGAGACGACGGCGATCAAAGCAAGCGTGCTCGGCGCGTCCTTCACCTGGTACCGTACCGTGGTGACGCTGGAGGCGACGCCCGGCGCCACCCTGCTGTTCATCGATGGCGAGCCGGATCTCACCGACGTCTACATCAACGGGCAACACGCCGGCGCCTTCCGTGGCTGGTACGACGGCATGGAATCCCGCTTCGATATCACACCGTACGTAAGCGCGGGCGCGAACACCATCCTGCTGCGCACCACCAACACCGAGCGCAAAGTCGCGGCCCCACGTTTCGTGACCCTGCTCACCGCGCGCGACATCGTGAGCGGCCACCCTTGGCGCATGCACGGCAACCTCCATGGCGAGTTGGACACCGCCGCCATGACCTGGCGACCCGCCACCGCCACCGGCGTGCCCACCTGCTACCGTGCGACCTTCACGTTACAGGCGCTCGGCGATCTACGCATCACGCCGCGCGGCCTCGGCGCCGGCTATATCGTACTCAACGGCGTGAATCTCGGCCGCTACAACCAGGTAGGCCCCCAAGAGAGCCTATACGCCCCCTCCGGCTGGTTGCGCGACGGCGTGAATACGCTGCTGATTTTCGACGAGCACGGCGGCCACCCGCAGGATGTCACTATCGAACGCATTGCGGTCGTCCCCGTCGCGCATGCTATCGACGTCCGTCCACCGGTTTCCGCAGGGAAAGAGTGAGCGCCACTGCCTTGCGCAGCTAGTCTACTGAGTCATGCACCTCGGCAAAGCCGGAGGCGTGATTTTGTGCACCGCATAGAGCGGTGTACTGTGATTTGGTTATACGCCTCATACGCAAACATATCCAGGCCGTTGTATCCTAGCGGGGATAGTCGGGCTATGGCCCTGTTCTCTTCCCTTGTGCACCCACGCACGCGGGCATCCCGCTAACTCCCGGAACGCTCAAACGCTGGGAGTGACCATAATTCTCCCAGCCCTCCCCCGCGGCAAGGGAGGGTAACGTGCGGCGAGAACCTTCCCCTGTAGCCACGGCGGAAGGCCGGGATGAGGCCTTTCTCCAGCAGAGCAGGCCGAACACCGCCGAAAAAGCGTCCGTTGGCCCCATCCAACAGGACATCAGTCCGGGAAGGAGAATATCTTCATAGTATACGGTCACTAGAATGAACGCATGGCTCGTACAGCATGACGGTGTCATTTCGTACGCGACACGGAGAAAAAAATGCGGAAGACATACTGGTCGATCGGCATCATCGTCGTGCTATTTGCCTTTTGTGCATGGGTAACCATTCACAGTGTGAGCAACGGCGTACTCTCGCTGTTCGATCGCTTCAGCACGCCGAAGCCGACGTTGGTAGCCTACGCGCAGCCAAACGATCTCCCACAGGATTGGTTTGCGGTCCCGGCCACGCAGGGCGTGTCGACCTTCCTCCCGGTGTTTCTTCCCTTCACCACCAGCAGCCAGGGCGTGCCCGATGATCCATCGCTGCGCCTCACCTTCCCCAGCTTGCTGTATTACAAATTTTCCTTTGTGCCCGATAATACCAGTGAGCGCACGGCAATGTTCATCTTCCGCAAGTATCCGAACACGAGCAAACTCACCGAGGCGGATAGCGAGAAGATCCAGCAATATCTGCAGGACTGGCACGCGACCCATGCCATCAGTGGCTCGGTAGTGGTCACCCCGCGCGGCTATACCGGC
Organism: Armatimonadota bacterium; assembly: GCA_036504255.1. Taxonomy (GTDB): domain Bacteria; phylum Armatimonadota; class Hebobacteria; order CAIYQO01; family CAIYQO01; genus DASXVL01. Next base: position 2,266 of record DASXVL010000045.1, read on the forward strand.
GCCCTCCGTGTCGTGAATGCGCAGGGGGTGGTTGTCTTCCGGAAGCGCTACCCACAGCCGCTGCCCTGCTTCACGTTGATGGGACGCATGGTGGAAGATTGGATGGCCTACCGGCAGCAACAGTGCGCGCCCGCTGTGCGCACCGAGCTCGAACGGCCGATGACGACCCGCTTGGACACCCTGCGCTGGTATGGCGGCATCTTCAAGTTACCCTTGAGTTCCCCGCAGGAGTGGGGCATCTATCGGCAGATTTTGCAGGCCGACCCCAACTTTGCCGAAGTGCGTTATACCCTGGCCGCGCAACATGGTTGGGACGACAAAATGTCAGCCATCGCTGATACCGAAACGGCGCAAGCACTCGCCAGCCATCCGGTGATTTTGGCGATGGAACAATTCAACGAATCATACGTCATGGATCTCGCCCTGCTGCTCAGGGCGCGTCGCGCCATCGCCCATTGCCGGCAGATCTTGCCCGATCACCCCGTCCTGGCGGCGGCGCAAGTCTACGCCGAAGTCGATACGATGCGCCCGTTCCCCGCCATCGCCAAGTATTTGCCGCTTGCCCGTAAACACCCCACCTCCTGGGTCATCCAGGACGCACTCGCCACCTACTATCTCACGCATAAGCAAGTGGCGTTCAGTACGCCGCTGTCCTTGAGCGCGGCACAGTCCGGCGCCCACCTGGGCATGGGGGGATTAGGCGCGAGCTATTACCAGGCGGCGCTCGGCTACTGGCAGGCCGGCCAAGGGCGCGCCGCGCTCTATTGCCTGCACCAGGGGTTGCGCGATCCGTACGATGAGGCGAATCAACGCGAGTTGCAGGAGGCGCTCGTCGCACTCTACCGCGACTTTCTCGATGCGCGCACCTGCGTCAACGTGGGTGAGGCCTGCTACCGGCGGGAGACAAACGCCAAGATTCAGCAGACCGTCTGCCTGGCCGCCTACGAAGCTGGCGTGCGCCACTGGATTCCAGATCCGCAGGAAACCTTTGCCAAGAAACGCTTCGTCAACGAGCAGCGCGACTTTCCCACCACGCTGGTGGGCCGGCGACGCGCGCTGGCAGAGAAGCGCCTGGAGCAACTCCGGGCGTTGTCCGCGGCGGAAGCGTCCGACCCGGAGGCGTTGGCGCTGTACGCGGAGGTGTATCAGCAAAAGCGCTGGCGCAATGCCACGTCGTTGGCGCTCCAGGCTTGGCAGACCGCCCCGCGCATCCCGCGGCTCGGCAAGTTATTGCAGACGATCCTCGTGCCGCAGGGACGGGCGCAGGACGTCGCGCGCTACGCCGCGGTGATGGCCTGGGCTGCGCCGGAGATCCCCTATTGGACGACGCTACGCCAGGAGGCGCTGAAAGCCGGAGCCGTGGAGGACAGTGACGCGGAGATTACCCGCCTGCTTGCAGCATGGACCGCCAAGTCACGTGCGACCCCGCCCGCCCCCGAACCACCACGGATGGTGCGCTACGCCATGATCACCGAAGGACAACCGCGTCCGCTGGGACTGCCGCAACCCACGCAAGGCGTTGTGCCCGCGCCCTGGGCGCCGGCGCCGCCGTTCTTGATCGAATACCTGGTCATGCGCGCGGTAAGCACACCGCAAAACGCACAGCGCCTGGAGGACGCGTTCACCCTGTACCTGCAATACGGGCGCGCCATGACCGCGCTCCACTCCGACGGGTATAATGCCCACCTGCTCATCTTTGCCGCCCAGATCGGCCATCAACTCCCCGCCGCACGCCAGGCGCGTTGGCGGAACGCGTGCGATGCCACGCTCCGCACACATACCGAGCCCGAGGTAATCACCATTGAGATGGCGGCCCCCCCGCCCATCGACACCGGTACCCCCTAAGTCGGCCTAGCAGCCCACCGGATGCAGGCGCTTAGGGTATAGAGGACGATGGAAAATTCGCAAATACGAGGACATACTCAATACGGGTCACAT
>DASXVL010000046.1:0-3828 GCA_036504255.1 Armatimonadota bacterium
ATAGCGTGAAGATCGTCGATGAGCCGCGCCAGGTGGCCGTGATCAGAGACCCCAACACCCTCTATTGCAAACACCGCACGGTCTTTTTTGAACGGCTCGATGATTTACAGCAGTGGCTGCAGTTAGCCAAACATGATGCCGTCTCGTTTGAGGACCTGACGGAGAAGCATTTGCCGCAGTACAAACTCATCTTGCCGAATATTCTTGATGAGGTGATGAGCGCGCAAAATATCGACCTGATCGAGCGCAGTGTCCGGGGTGGCGCACGCATGGTGATGACGGCCAATACCGGCAAGTATTGCCCGGAGCTCGGAACCGCGCCGTTCCAATTACTCAAACGCTTGGGCATCACCCCGCCCACGGGTCGGTATATCAATAACACCACCGGGACGACGGCCACGGTGCTGGCGGCCAACCCCCTGTTCGCGACCGGCGCGACGGTCAAATTCTTTACCTTTGCCGACTATCGGCAGGAGTTGCAGACACCGCGCGAATGGTTGGCGTTTATGCAGTGGCCCTACCGCTGGCTGCCGCAGACCGATTACTTCGGCTATTATGGCGAGAACACCGCGACCAATGGCGAAGTGCTGGCGCGTTTCCCGTCCGGCGCGGTGGCGCTCTCGCGGCACCAGGTCGGCAAGGGCGACGTGTTGGTCTTCTGGGGCACGCCCGACTACAAACCGGAACTGCTGAAAGGGATGATGGCACGCGCCGCCGAGTGGGCCGGGGTGATCGACCCGCGCCAGGGCAGCCCTATTCCCTATATGCTGGAAGGACACAGCGACGAACTCAACCGTCACTATGCGCTGTTTTACCAGGATACCCCTGGCGCCTACACCGTGCGGCTCCCGCACGTGCCGGATGGCCTGTGGTTCCTTGATGACATGGTATCGACGCAGCGCATCGGCCTGTATACCGGGAAAGAACTGCGGGAGAAGGGGCTACAGTTGACCTATGCCGATGGCTATTCGCCCCTCAAAATCATCCGCATGATGCCCAAAGAGCAGATCCTCGCCGATTGGGCGACGAAATATCGCAACCCGGCGGAATAGGCCGCGTAGCCGTCGAGGCTGCCGGCATCGGAGACCATGATGACGCAAGAGATACAGAAGGTGCTACCGTCCTGGCTGTGCTGCAGCCTGCTACTCGTGGGGGTACTGCTGGGGCAGATGGCGCGATCTGCTCCGGCAGGCGGCGAGAACCTCCTCACCGCGCTGCCGGCGCTCACCACAGCCACGCAGTGGCAGGTGCGGCCCAGCGACGCGGATATGTTGACGGTCACCCCGGCGGAACAGGGGTATCTCCACCTGCGTGTGGCGGGAACGCCGGGACGTGAGGGGCGGCTGCTCTTGCGCACGCCCCTCGCCATCCCGGACGCGATGACCGATGTGACATTTCGCCTCATCGCCACCAGTCAGGGTGACGCCAAGCTGCACCTGGATCTGATCATCCGTGACGCGAGCGGCGGGGAATTCCTCTTTTATACCACCTCGCCGGGCGCGTATGAAAAGGGGATGTTCAAACCGCTCGAACCCACCCGCAAAAATCGTCTGTTGCGCTTCACCGTCCCCGGTTTCACCCGCCAGGATAGCAATAATGGCCGCACCGCCACCATGCGCGCGCCAAGCGCCTCGGCAAAGCCGCAACGCCCCTACACCCTGCTCGGGCTCAATGTCGCGTCGGTCAACGGCATGGTCAGCGATCTCTACCTGAGCGATGCGTCCGTGACCCGGCTCACGCCGAACCGCGCGGCGCAGTACTACCAGTTCAATGATCAGCTCTACTACGGCGAGATGGACCCCTTGCCCGCGCTCAGTCTCGGCGAGCTATGCGCTACGCCGGGCAGCTATCGCGCGAACTGGGAACTCTTCGCCCGCTATGAGGGGCAGCCGGTCATGGCCGGAAGTAAATCCTGGACAATCTCCACCGCGCCCGGCGCGCTCCCCCTCGTGCTGCAATATGCGGAACGCCTCACGGTCCCGCTGCCGGAGGAAGGCACCTATTGGTTGCGCGTGCGTGTGCTGCGTACCGATGGCGGCGGCGCGTGGGCAACGCATGAATACCGGCTCTACGTCATGCAGGGCCATCCGGCCGTTGTGCGTGCGCCGCTGGCAACCGCGCAGTTTCCCACCGATGCCTATATCCAGATCGCGCCGCAACGCGCCTCGCTGATTTTTGCCGCGCCCGAGCCGTTCCGCGTGCCGGTTGCGTTGTCGCCACCCCCGGCGGAAACCCCAGCGGCCACGGCGCAGGTGGTCGTGCTCACGGCCGGGCTGCGTCGGGAAGTGCGCCGGGTCAACATCACGCCCGTCTGGCACGGGGCAACGCCGTATCTCACCACGATTGACCTGAGCGATCTCCCGGCTGGTGTCTATCTGCTCCGCGTGGCGCTCGCGTACAATGGGCGCTTGCTCGATCAAGTGGAACGCTTGGTCGGAAAGCAAGGGGCGGCGCCGGAGCAAAAACTGGGCGCGATCCCGCCCTCGGTGCGCTCGTCGCAAGACCTGCTCGCTAGCGACCGCCCGCTGTTCCACCTGTGCCCGATGGTGAAAAAGGAGCAACTGGGTGGCGAGAAGACACGCTGGGACTACTTGCAGCCGTTTATGGCGCAAGCGCCGAGCGTGTCCCGCGACATGGAATATATGATTCCCTGGAGCCTGGTCGAACCGATGCCGGGCGTCTACGACTGGGAAGAAGTGGATCACGTGCTCGATTACGCGCAACAGCAGGGCTTATCCGTGATGCTGTGGCCGCAGATGGGCGGGTCAGAGCCGGAATGGCTGCCCTCCGCCTTTAAAGAAAATAGCGCGGGCTCGATTTTCGGCCATTCCAATTATCTGTTTCACGGCGCACGCGTGAATTACTTTACCGCACCCATCATCCGCCAGGCGGCATTACGCTTTTGGGAACAACTGGTCGCGCGCTACCGGACGCATCCGGCCGTGCAGGGCTACTATGTCTTGCTCGAACACCCGGGTGAGGCCCCCTATCTTGGCTGGTATGACGGCTATGAGCCGGAGACGCAGGCCGCCTTCCGTAGCGCCTGCCGCGCCGGGTCGGGCACGCTGCAAAAGCTGAATGCGCGCTGGGGCGCCCACTATACCGGCTGGGACGCGATCACGCCGCCGGAGCCTGCCGCCAGCCCGTTGTACTGGCTGGATTGGATGCAGTTCCGCACCGGCACGGTTGATTCCTTCGTCGCCGATTGCGTGCGCACGATTCACCGCTACGATAGCAAGCGGCTGGTCATGGTCTATGGCGATATCCCGCAGAATTACGCCGAGAAGTTACAGCTCCCGGGCTGCCTGATGACGAATGGCGGCTCGCACGACGCGGTGGGCGCGCTGCAATATTCCGCCGTCATGCAGCAAGGCTACCAGGAACGCACGGAGGATCATTCTCCGGGGCAGTGGAGTGGCTACTTCCCCTACCAACTGGATGCCAGTGTGTTCGCCATGTCGCTCGCCGGTGGGGGCAGCATGCACTGTAAAGCCTTCATGTATACCCGTGTCCCGGGCAGCAAGCCCGAGGTCCCATTTACCTTTGCTGATCTCCGTAAAGCGCCCTATGCCCTCGACCGGTACGAGAAGTTTATGCCGATTTTTACGGAACTCCGCCAGACGGAACTGCTACCGAACCGCATGTTGGTCTACCGTGATCTCGATAGCTATTTCCTGGATTATCACACGACCTACATGGGCTATATCCTTGACCGTCAGGGCATGCAGGATTACTTTGAGAACCAGCTCCCCTTCAGCGCCGCCCCCGAGGGACTCTGGAAGACGGCCAAGCTGTTGCTCTTGACCGAACGCACGGTGACCAACTTGC
>DASXVL010000047.1:0-7269 GCA_036504255.1 Armatimonadota bacterium
GATTCGAGACCAACGACTGGTGGGTTTGGCACTCCTTGCGCTGTTGGCGCTAAGTCGTCCGCTCAACGCGCAGGCCCCGGCCAATGCGCTCAAGAACGGCGGAGCGGAAACGGGCAGCGAGCAGACCATCGCCGGGTGGACGTTTACGACGAATGGCTTAACGCCCGAACAACTGAGCTATGGCGTTTCTGATAAAGCGAACGAGGGGAAACAGAGTTTTTATATCGCCCTGCTGAAGCCCGTACAGGCCAATGTCTGGTGGGCGCAGGAAATCCCCATCACGCCCGGCATGAAGAGCGTTCAGATCTCCTTGAGCGCGAAACGCAAAACGGATGACTCACTGACCAAATATGGCGCACCGGGCGTGAGTTGTTATTTTCTGGACAAAGCGAATCAATGGATAAGCTGGCAGTCGGTGTGCGATGTGCCGGAATCGAGTGACTGGGTGGCGCTGGGCGGCGTGGTGACCCTGCCGCCCGGCACAGTCCGCATGGGCATCCGGTTGGGCGTTGGTTGCCTTGGCGTGATGGGCGTGCTGTTCGATGATGTGCGCGCTATCCCCTCGGACACCTATTTGAACATGCTGGCGAACGGCGATCTGGAGGAGGGCACCGCCACCACGGTGCCCGGCTGGACCTGGAAGATGAATCGCGCCGCCGAAACGCAGTTCACGTATGCGCTGACACCAGATGCGACAGAAGGGAAGCGCGCCGTGCGACTGGCCTCGGGGGACAACAGCGTCACCGTGCATGCCTACGGCGCGCAAGTGATTCCCGTGGTGCCCGGTATTAGCGCGTACCAGCTCTCCCTGAAAGGGAAAATTCGCGAAGGCGCCGGAGACAAACAGTGCGATGCGACCGCGGGCTATGCCTTTCTGGATGTGAAACGACGGCAGATCGCCTATCTCCCGATCTGTCTGCTCACCGGCAAAACCTGGGAAGACTATTCCGCCAAGATCATGACACCGGCGGACGCCAAATATATCGAAGTCCGCCTGTGCCTGGACGGCGCGGGCGTTACCGAGGCGTTCTTTGACGCCGTCAAATTACTACCGATTCCATAGGCTCCACGTGTCTGCGGTCTCCTCGCCTGCAGAGAAGGGGAGCCCAATATGGTTGGACCATTGGTCCAGAGCATTCTATCGGAGGACATCTCACATGATGCGACATCGCCTACTCGTTCTTTGTCTGCTGCTCGGTCTCGCGACGCTGGGCTTTACCGCGGAAGCCGGTGGCGCGCCCGCCGGCTATAAAGCCTGGCTGCAATACCGTGCGGCCCTGAGCAAAGATCCCACAGTGATGCGTTACTATACCTTTGACGACGCGAACAGCGATACTGTACGCAATCTAGCGGGGAATGGTATTGGCGCGTTGAACATTCACGTCAATGACCGTTACTTCAACGATAATTTGGTCCCGACGATTTCGCGCGAGGATTATCCGTCATGGACCAGCGGACGCTGGCCGGGGAAGAGCGCGCTCTCCATCGGTCGCGCCAAAGGCAGCCTCACGCATTCCTTTCTATACAATACGCCCAGCAATGCGTTCACAGTAGAAGCCTGGGTTCGTACGCATGCCGACCCGAATTCGCAGGACCAGGCCGTCCTCTTCTCCATCGGCTCGGGATTCTACGATGGGTGGAAGATCACCACGGGTCCGTCGGGCACCGCGTTTGGCCTCGGACGTCCGGTAGGGACCGGCCCCGGCAAAGGCACCGTCACCGTCTCGGCCAATGGGCGTCTCACCGGTCATGTCTGGCATCAGCTGGTGGCTGTCTATGATGGGGATGCAAAGGCTGTGCTCCTCTATATTGATGGCGTGCTGGCCGGACGCCAAGAGTTCGATGGTATCTATAGCCAGGCAACCCCGCCGGCAGCGAACGAGTCTACGCCGGAACTTGACCGCGGCGGTTTGCTGATCGGGTCGAACAACAGCTTCAAGAGTACCCTGCGCTTCGATGTGGATGAAGTGGCGGTGTACAGCCGTGCCGTGCCCGCTGATGTCATTGCCGCACATTATTCCGCCACGCGCCCCACGGCTAGCGCGGAGGAGCAGGTCAGCGCGCACCGCGCACTACTCGCCGAGCAAGCTACGCTCGCGCAGATCACCATCGGGGTACCGTCCGGGAGCGGTTACTTCCCATGCGACAAGCCGGTGCCACTCACGATAGCCATTCCCGCCGCCGCGAAATGCAGCGGACGCTATCGTGTCGTCGCGCAACTGCGCAATAGCGCCGACGCGCAGCTCTGGCACGCGGAGCCGGTGTTGAACGCCTCACCACTGACCGATGCCAAGATTGTGCTCGACGTGCCGGCGCAGGCCTGCGCGCTTTACCGCATCGATGTGCAACTGAGCGATCCGGCCGGGAAGACGATCAAAACGGCCACGTTCCCCATCGCGATGCGCAAACCACTGCTGCCCATCGCCCAGATGCCGGCCTCGGCGCCGCTGGCGCACTTCGGCGCGAGCAACATGCACTACGAGGACCTGGGACTGGGGGGTAATTTTGAACGCATGATCCAGCCTTGGTGCCCGCTCTTACCGCAAGGCGGGTACGATTGGACGTACACCGATCTCTATATGAAAACGGCGTTGGATAACGGATTAGTCGTGGTGTACACGCTCGCATCCACCTACGGCCCCAAAGGCTATACCCCGTTTCGGGAGATGGCGAACGATAGCAAAGCCTGGGAGGAGTGGGTGCGGCTGGTGGTCAACCGCTACAAGGATAAAGTGCAGTACTGGGAAGTGCTCAACGAGCCGAACGGCGGGGGGCAGCTCACGGCGGAAGAGTATGTCCGTATGCTGAAATCCGCCTATGCGATCATTCGCGAGCTCGACCCGACCGCGAAGGTGATCGGCATTTGCGGCACCGATAGATTCCCGGAGTGGACCGAGGATGTGCTGGCGGCGGGCGGTGGTCCGTATCTGGATATGATCTCGTTCCATAATTACATCGGCACCTCGCCCATTCAGAGTTGGATGAAATATCATAAAATCGACCGCCTCCGCGCGTCGATACAGAAATATATCGGCCACCAGGTGCCGATATGGAACGGCGAATGCGGCATCCATCAACCGGTGCGCGTACAGGGCCGTGCGATGACCGATGCGGAGATGCTCAAAGCATATCCTGGTCGCTCGGGTGATAGTCATGGCTGGGCCATGGCCAGCGTCGATGCGATCATGATGACCACCGAGCATCGTTGCGCCTGCTGGCAGGTGCAGTCTATCCTCATGGACCTGGCGTCCGGTACCGAGAAATACTTCCTCTTGATGGGGTCGAACCGGTACTATCCGTATCGAATATCCACCACGCAAGGCGACCCCAGTGAAAAGGGGATTGCCCTGGCCGCCATGGCCTCGGTCACGACAACCATGCAGAAAATCCGCTTCATCTCCCTCAGCGCCGGCGATGCCGCGGGGATGATGGTGACCGACATGAATGGCAAGAATACGGCGATCCTCTTCGCGGATAAGCCGGTGACCTTGCCCTTCGCCGCGGCCGATGGCCGCGAATACCATGGCATGGATTACCTGGGAAATCCGCTCAGTTGGCGCGCGCAGCAGCATCGTCTGACACTGACATTGCGCGATGAGCCGATCTATATCTTCGACGTCCCGGCTGACTTCGCGGAGGCGCGCCTGCTGGCGGTAAGCAAATTCCCCAGCCAGGTCTCGCCACACGGCACGGCGCAGGGGGACATCACCGTCACGAATCCGTCCGATAAGCCCTTCACCGGCACGGTCACGCTCACCGCCGCGGGGTGCCGCGTCAGCGCACTGAAAGCGATAACCCTCGCTCCGGGTGAGCAAACGACGTTGCCCTTTACCCTGCAGGCGGATGGGCTGGCGCGCGGCACGCATGTGCTGGCGGGACAGTTGCTGCAAAATGGCGTGGTCGCCTCACGTTGTGAGTTCACGTTCTCATCGGAGGGTGTCGCCATCCCCGTGCTGCAAACGAAAAAATCCATCGTGCTGGATGGCAACACGGATGACTGGGCCGGTATCCCCGAAGAGAAGGCCGATCAAGCCACGCAGGTGGCCATGGGCCGGCCGGATATCGGGTTCGCGGATAAGCGTTGGTGGCAGGGGCCAAAGGACCTGTCGTACAGCGTGAAGACGACGTGGCGGGATGATGGCCTCTATCTGCTCATCGACGTCACCGATAATATCCTGACCGTCGCGCCGGAAGGCAAGAGTAACTACGGCTACCTGTGGGACTGCCTGGAGCTCTTCATCGATGGCCGTGCGCTGCAAAACCAGATCACGACCTATTCTCCTGGTGTTGAACAACTCGCGGTGATTCCACGGCTTACGGATACCGCGACCGCCTGTCCGGTCGTCAGCTTCGCGCGCGCCGGGTCCATGCTTGACGTGGAATTTGTCGGCAAGCGCACGGCGACCGGTTATCTACTGGAAGGCCGCATCAAACCGCGTGCCAATAGCGAATTCAAGCTCGTGCCCGGCACGCATTTCGGCATGGATATCTCTATGGATGACGCCGATGACGGGCAGCGCCGCGTGCAAATGCCCTTGCACGGCACGGAGAAAAACTCCTTCGACACCTCGCAATGGGGCCGCTATGAGCTGAAGAGCGGAAAATAACCCGACAAGAGATCTTAGGCATTGTGAGTAAATAACTGCTCAATTATTCCTGAGGATTTTTGGGGGCTGTCGGGCGTGTGTCGCTGCAAGAATATGCGGACATATTTTCAAGCGACACTCGCCCGACAGACGCCAAAAAGACCAGGAAGAATAAGCTGATATTTATTCATGATGCCTTAAGCGAACCGACGCATGGCGGTCAGCTCAACGAGATGACCGCCATGTCGCTTCTACCGTGAAATCCGAACGGGAAGCGACAGCACGATATTGAAAATGAGTAGCAGTATGCTGAAGAATGATTATTGTTTGATTCCTGACCGTGGCCAGTTGGCAGCGAAGTTGTCGCGGGCAGAGGGTGACTTGCATTTTTTTTGGGAGTGGATGACAAACTGCGCGAAAAATGCCCCGCAGCAGTATCCCTGGTATCAACCGTTCTGTGCCGTGGTGACCGGGGAGGCGCACTACGCCGAAGCCGCCCGGCGTACTTTGGTTGATTTTGCGACGCGTTTGCCGGCGCGCGATGCGACGATTTATGTGCAATATCACCACTGGGCGGCTGCCGCGCCGATTGCCCGCTATGGCCTGTATTACGATTGGGTCGCCGATCTCGCCGCCTTCACCGAGGACGAACACGCACTCATTCGCGGCGCGCTGCTCAATTACGGTGTGAAACACGTCTTGCCCTCGCTGCAGACGAAACATCACTCCGACGAGAACAATCAAGTGCTTGCGTTGGCGCTGGCGGCGACCATGATCGGCTGGGTGTACGGCAAACGGCGCGGCCCTTCACGGGCCGCAGAGGCCTTGTTGGAATACGGCGTGCAGCGCCTGACGCGCCTGATGGACTTCCTGCCGCTGGGGGGGTATAGCGGCGAGGGCAGTTCGTATATGCAGCAGATCTTCGCGCCCGGTCTGGTCTTTTCCGCGAAGCTCCTGCAGGAGATCACCGGTCAGGACTGGTTCCATCGTCCCGGCGCGAAAACCGGCGTGACGGTCACCGACGTCATCCGTATGGCGGTGCGCAATATTACGCCGGGCGGGCTGCTGCTGCCCTGGGACCATCATGGCTTTTCCGCCGCGCAGAATTATATGCTGCTGTCCACTCTCGCCGCGGAAACCGGTGAAGCCTGCTGGCTGCACGTTCCCCGCATGCTGCATACCTGGGGTATCGAGCAAAATATGCAGTGGGGGTACGATGATAAGGTGTGGGCCTTGCTCAGCTGGCCGGAGAGCACGACGCCGGGAGCGCATGAATTCCACCCCTGGCTCGAGCCCTCGGTCGCCGGCGCGGTGGTCAGCCACGACGCCGCCGTGCAAGTCGTGCAAGCGTGGGACGTTTGCGCGGATACCGGCTTGGGGGCGACACGCATGCATGTCAATCCCAACACGCTGCTCATCGAGGCGTTTGGCTCTCCGCTCACGGTGGATGGCTCGCCGACCGCCGATTGTGCCGCGATCCTGATCCCCGGATGCCGGCAGAGCGTAAATTACTTCGGTCCGCCCTGCGTGGCCGATTGGAGTTCCGGTATGCCCGGGGCCCATAGTTGCCTGCTGGTGGACGGTGAAGAAGCCTTCATTCCACACGAAAGTGTACATGGGGTCGGGGTCTGCCATGCCGATCTGCCCGGATTGCAAGTGGTCTCTGCCGACGTGAGCGCCTTTTACGCGCAGCACGACGCCGAGCGCGTGCTGCGCAGTACGTTTCTCATCGATGATCGCCTGATATTGGTGACGGATCTGGCGGAGTTCACCGCGCCACATGCGCTGACCTGGCGTATCTATTTGCGTCCGGGCGTCACCCAGGACGAGCGTCGATTTACGCTCCACACGGCGGAAGGTGTGCGCGCGCAGCTCTATCCGGTCGATAACGCGACGGCACGGCACACACCCATCGAGGGCTTTCCCAATACCCTGGAAAAGCGCAGCACGCGTGTGGATCTGCGCTATGCGGCGCGGGAGGAACATCGCCTCGCGACCGTCATCATGCCGGAAGATGGGCGGGATTATCTGGCCCGCTGGGAGGATGGCTGGCATTTTCGCCCCGATGTCGACAACGAGGGCATTGCGGCGGGATGGTGCTCGCAACGCACCCCATGGTTAGACACCCCCTGCCTTCCGGCCTCCGAACCTTGGCCCGCGTTTGGCGGCGACCCCACCGCGACAATCGGGTGGTATGCTCGGCCGGTGCAGATCGCCACAACGGAGGCTGAACCGCTCGTGCTCCACACGCATCGACGCCTGGACAGCGACTACCGCGTCTGGTGGGACGGCGAAGAGTTATCCCTCGAAGGCGTTCCGCTCCTCGGACAGATCGCCCGCCTGCCGGAAAACGCCCGGCAGCCTGGCGAACATTGGCTGGTCATTCGCGCGATGCATGAGGGGATGAGCTTCCATGAGGAGGATTGCTTAACACGAGTGCAGCGTCCGACGTTCTGGGGAGTCCCCGCGCTCTTTCGCGCCAAGACGGCAGAGGCCGTGCCTGCGGTCGTGCGCCGGGCCGATGGCTGGTTGGATTGCGCCGAATATGGACTCATTCTTCACGACAACCATGTCGGAGCCCATCAATCCTACGCCAACTGGCGCACCGATGCCCGGCACGCGCGCCTGCTCGGACCGGAGCACTGGGTGGTGGTGGATGCGTCATTCCTGCAGATCGGCGAGT
>DASXVL010000048.1:0-7425 GCA_036504255.1 Armatimonadota bacterium
GGTACCTGCCTCTTGTGGGCCATGCGGCAACCAATGCCACGTTGGCAGCTACCGGTCACGCTGGGCCTGCTTTTCCTGACACTGGGCGCGGGATACTGGCAGAGCGCCGCCACCACCACACGCTGGCACGCGCAGCGCGGCGGAATGACGTTCGCACTCATCCAACCAAGTTTAGTGCGCGATTTGACCCCGCAAGCGCTGGTGGACGGCATCAGCGATGCGGAGATTCTTCGACGTCAACGTACGCTTATCGCGCTCTCGCGCCGGAGCGTTGCCCTGCCTGACGCGTACCGCGATGGCGCCCCGCTCATTCTCTGGCCGGAAAGCGCCTTGCCCGATCCCCCATCGTTCAGTCCCGACGTGATGTCAATGAGTCGCACCCTGCAAAGCAACGTGCTTATTGGCGCTGTCGCTTACCTGCCCCCCACATTCGATAGGCCACGCAATTCGGCTTTCCTCTTAGGTCCGCAGGGTTTTGAACTCGGGCGCTATGACAAAATTCATCTCGTCCCGTTCGGCGAGTTCGTGCCACTGCGCCGTGGCGTGAACTGGTTGCGCGAACAGCACATCGTACCCGACGTGCGCGAAAACGACATGGCGCCCGGGGATGCCTGGACACCCCTCACGGTGAACAACTACCGTATTGGAGTGGGGATTTGTTTTGAATCGACCGTCTCTGCCATTGCACGGTGCTACGCGCGGCAGCACGTGCAATATTTGGTCTACCTGACCAATGACGCCTGGCTCCATCGTACCTCGGCCGTGCAGCAGCATTTCAACCACGCGCGTTTCCGTGCGTTGGAAACCGGTCTTCCAGTCGCACGCGTGGCGAGTACGGGGATCTCAGGCGCAATTGCCCCCGATGGCCGCAGCGTGTGCGAAATTCCCACCTATGCCATGGATACGCGGACGGTTCACCTCGCGCCTGGCGCCCCCGGCACCGTCTACACCTGCGTCGGTTGGCTCTTTGGCCCATTCTGTTTATTGGCCAGTCTCCTGTTGCTCGCGTGGGAACTCTGCCGTTCCCGGCAAAAATCGTCGCGAAACAGCACATCCTGAAGACGTTATCGCGGCGGGAGCGGGTATCGTGATGATGTACCAGATGGAGGGCATCATGGCACAATACACCGTCTATATCACCCGCAAAATCTGGGAGGATCTTCGTCGTCACCTCGAACAGGTTGGCAATGTGATCGCCTGGGATGAGGACCGAGTTGTTCCTCGCGCGGAGCTTCTCACGCGCATTCATGAGGCGGACGCGCTACTCTGTACCGATGATGATCGCGTTGATCGCGCAGTGTTGGATGCGGCGCCACACCTGAAGGTCATCAGCACCATGTCGGCCGGCGTGGAGCATATCGATGTCGCAACGGCAGTCGCTCGGGGAATCATAGTGTGTTACACGCCGGGCGCCACAGATGAAGCCATTGCGGATATGACCATGGCCTTGTTGCTGGCCTGCGCGCGAAATATTGTCGATGCGGATGCCTTTGTCAAACAACACGCCTGGACTACCCTCACCGCCGACCAGTTTATCGGGGCCGATGTGCAGGGTAGCACGTTGGCCATCATTGGCTTGGGACAAGTTGGCCTCCAGGTGGCGCACCGCGGACAGGGGTTCGGCATGCGCGTGCTCTATTATGATCCTCGCCGCAACATCGATGCCGAAGAACGGCTCGGGGTACAGTACGGCAGCCTGGATGACATCTTACGCGAGGCGGATTTTGTGACGCTGCACGTTCCACTAACCGCTGTCACCGCAGGTCTCATCACGGAAGAACGATTGCGGTTGATGAAACCGACTGCATATCTCATCAACAGTGCGCATGCGGAAGTTGTCAATCATGACGCCTTGGTTCGCGCGCTGCGTGAAGGCTGGATCGCGGGGGCCGGGTTGGATGTCTTCGCGCAGGAACCGATCGGATGGGACGACCCGTTACTCGGTCTACCGAATCTCATCTTAAGTCCGCATATTGGCGCGCATACCTACGAGAGCCGGGAGACTATGATGCGTATGGCCACACAGCAGATTATCGACGTCCTAGAGGGAAGAAAACCGCTGCATTCGGTACATTTTCCCGATAAAGCCGCCTAACGAGCGATTATTTTCCGACGCAAAATCTCGCAAAGAGCTCGCCTATGACATCGTCGCGTAGCTGCTCGCCGGTGAGATCCGCCAAGGCATCCGCCGCCGCCATCAAATCAACGGCCAACAGTTCCTCGCTGCCGCCGTCGGCCAACGTCGCCAGGGAAAGCGCCAGGAACGACGCCGCCCGTTCGGCGGCCTGGCGTTGCCGCAAATTCGCCAGCATGGGCGATTCTGAGGCGATGCCCCCCCCTAACAGCAACGTCTGCATCGCCTGGACTAAATCCTTCATACCATCACCTGTCAGCGCGGAAAGGTGGACGACTGGAGCGTTGCCCAAGTAGCCCATCTCATCAGCTTGCACGCGGGCAGGCAAATCCGCTTTATTCAAGATAACGATGACGGGCCGGTCGTGTAGCACGGCGAATAAGGAAGTATCGTCAGCGGTGAGCGGCATGGAGCGATCAAGCACGAGCAGAATGAGGTCGGCCTGCGCCAGCGACGCGCGACTGCGCTCAACCCCAATCATTTCCACGAAATCGTCGGTCTGTCGAATTCCCGCCGTATCAAGCAAGCGCAACGGGACCCCGGCGATCTCAAGCTGCTCTTCCAGAATATCGCGCGTGGTACCGGGGATATGGGTAACAATCGCGCGTGACTCGCCCACTAACGCGTTCAGCAGGCTGGATTTTCCGGTATTTGGCCGGCCGATGATGGCAGTCACCGCGCCATCGCGCAAGAGACGTCCCTGATGATGCGAGGCAATGAGGTCGCTGAGCTGCGCCTGTATGGCAGTTATCGCTTCCTGAATCTCCGCCTGCGTGAGAAAGGTCAGCCCGTCTTCGGCATAATCAATGGCGGCCTCCAGCGAGGCCAGCAGGGCGATAAGACGTTGGCGCAACGCGCGCACCTGCATGCCGATCTCGCCGTGTAAATGCCGTTGCGCCGCGCGGAGCCCTGCCGTGGTGCGTGCGCTGATGGTATCGAGCACCGCTTCGGCTTGTGTCAGATCGATGCGGCCATTGAGAAACGCACGTTGCGTAAACTCGCCCGGCATGGCGAGGCGCGCGCCGGAGGCGAGGGCCAGTTCGAGGATCGCGCGCAGTGGAACCGCGCCACCATGCGCGCAGATTTCCACCACGTCGTCCCGTGTATAACTATGTGGGCCGCGCATGACGCAGAGGAGAACCTCATCGATCACCGCGCCGGAACGTGGGTCGATGATGAATCCGTAATGCTGGCGAAAGGACTGCGGACTGGTGAGTGCCGACTTATCCGGACGCCGGAATATTTGGTCCGCGATGGCTATGGCCACCGGACCGGAAAGGCGGACAATGCCAATGCCGCCCGCTCCAAGCGGCGTGGAGATGGCGGCAATGGTGTCTACAACATCCTCAGACATGGGGCTAATTTGGCGGTCCATCAATTTCCCGTAATAACATCAAGGCTTCCGGAATCGAAAAGATCATCAAGCCGTAACGCGCTTCGAGCGTGTCGCGAAATTCTAACAGATCATCGTCGAGGGTCACGAAGTACGGCGGTTTTTTATGGAGCAATGATGCGGTGGCGAATTGCCGTATACTACTCGGTACCCCCGGCAGGTCTTCAACGTCGAGTAATCCCATCCGCTCGAGTTCTAACACCCGCTCTTCCAATAAACCGGCTGGCGGGAGTGGTTGTCCAATCCAGGGATTTAAAATATCAAAATCTTGCGTCATCGTTTTTTCACGGTATGTCATTGTTCCCTCTCCCTACTCCTGACCATCTTGATCAGGGGGACACGCATCATGCAACAAACGCTTCCTGTGCATGAGAGGATACGCATCGGTACACAAGTAATGCCGCCGGCAGCTTGCTTCATTTTACCACGCGATCCAAGCGAATAAACCGTCGATCTATTGGGCAGATGGTACAACGGATAGCGGCACGACAACGGTCAAATAGTAGTGCGTGAAATATTTGCGGGCAATCCGCTGTACATCATCGGCGGTGACCGCATCGATCTTCTTCGCGAGGTGCTCGTCGTAGTCGGCGCCAAGCCCCATCATCTCATCCCAGGCCAGGTCATAGGCATATTGCGCGCTGGATTGGTGTCCGAGCAGGTGACGCCCCTTCAGATAGGCTTTTGCGCGCGCTAATTCGCCCGATGAGATCGCTTCCACCTGCAATTTGCTAATTTCCGCGACTAACGCCGCCTTGGTATCATCGACATAGCGGCTATGGGTAATAGCGTACAACGAAAAGGTGCTCTCATGCACTAACATGGGTAATTGGGTGGCCACTTCATACGCCAGGTGTTGTTGTTCCCGTATGGTGCGAAACAGGCGTGAACCTGTTCCCCCACCCAGCAAAGCATCAATGACGCGTAGCGTCAGGAAATCCTGTTGTGTCGCGCCGCAGACCGGGAAGCTCATCATGACGCAGGTGCTCTGCACCGGCGCTTCGCGCAGCACCAGTCGCGAGGCCTCCAGCGTTCGGGATGCCCCCGATGCCTGCGGTTCACGCGCCTTCCCCTGCGGCCACTCACTGAAAAGCGCCGTGGACAGGCTGTTGACCTTTGCCTGATCACAGCGACCAACCACTGACATGACAGTATAGTCCGGTCGAATAAAATATTGATACGCAAACCGCAACAGTTGCGGAGAAAGCTGCGCTAATGTCTCAGCACTTGCATGCCCACGCCTGGCATACGGATGATCAGCGTATAAGGCATCATTCATGGCCCATGACGCCGTTTCCATACTGCCGGATGGCGGCATCGCTGCCTCACGCTCCGTCTCCAGCACCGCGGCCTGAATGCCGGCATCGGATAATTGGGGGCGACATACGATTTCCGCAAGCGCGTTCAGGCCCAATGCCAGCGAATCTGCAGGCACCGTGACGCTGATTTCCAGGGTATCTTGTTGCACGCGTCCTTCGATGATGCCACCGACAGCGGCCATGGAACGACGAATCGCCGTCCCATCCGTGATCGCCGAACCCTGCAGCATGCTCGTGAGCAGCACCTGGCGAATCCCCAGTAACTGCCAGGGCTCATCAAACGCCGAACAATCGATGAGCATTTCAATGGAAACGACCGGCGATGTGGCAGATGGTACGGTCAGCAGACGCAAGCCATTCGGCAACGTCTGCCGCACAGGCGCCGCCATCCCGCTCAGCGCGAGCGCCAGCAAGAGCACGGGTAAAAATCGTCGCATAGAGATCATCATCCTTTCGGCGGTCTTCCCAGTGTAATCCATGCCAGGCACTGCGTCGGGACCAGGCGACGCACCTGCTCGCCGGTCACGGCGTCGAGCAGAGACTGATAACGCGTGGCGATTCCCGCATCGCCAATGCCCTCGTAGTAGGCTAAAGCCCGTGCTTGCTGGCTATATGTTTCATTCGCCAAGACAGCGCGGATCGCCAGTTGCTGGCGTGCCTGGAGAAGGCTCGCCTCCGGCGCCGGTGTCCGCGCCAACTGCGCCAACAGCGCGAAGGTCGAACGCCGTAACGGCGCTGCCATCTCCGGCGAGGTTTCCGCCCAGATGCACATCCGTCCCGGCGCACGGGTCTTCACCGCTTCAATGCCAAAGCGGCCAAAGCGCACGCCGTCAGCGGTCCAACGCGCGGGCAGTAGCGCCTCTGCACCATCGACGAGCATGACGGTCAAGACGTCGGCGAACGCTGGCGATGCCGCAGTACAGGACGGCAGCGGAAAGACCATCACCTGATAGGTATCGGAGAGGTCACGCGGCACGTGAATTTCGAGCATCGGTCCCGACGGAGGTGATACCGGTGGGGTGACGGACACTAACGGACGTGATGGCGCACCCCCAAACGCCTCGGCAACGAGCGCGCGCGCACGGGCGACGGTGATATCTCCCACCAGGATGACGCTCATGTTATTGGGCACATAATGCGCCGCATGGAATGCGCGAATGGTCGCCGGGGTAATCAACGCAAGGTCCGGCAGTGCCCCCTTGGGCGCGTACTGGTTCGCGTCGCCACGGTACGAACTGGCATAGGCATTATCGAGCAATTCGCAGAGGGGATTGTCGCGGTCATGCGCGATTTCGGCGGCTATCACCGGTTGCTCCTGCACGCAACGTGCGTCTTGCAGCAGTGGATTGAGCAGTACATCGGCCAGGACACGCACGAGTACGTCCGCCCGCTCTGCGGCGATGGCGCCCGAAAAACAGGTGGTCTCACGTGAAGTGACCGCGTTGCTCATGCCGCCGGCAGACTCCAGCGCGAATTGCGGCCCCAACGGGTCAGGAAAGCGACGGGTGCCTTGGAAGACCACATGCTCGACATAGTGCGCCAGGCCGGGCTGTGCGGCGTGGACGGAACCGCTGCGCACCACAACCTCCATTGCCACGATCGGCAGCGCATGGTCCTCATGCACTATCAGTCGGAGCCCATTCGGCAATGGGGGCAATATGCGGACATTGTCCGCGCTGAGCGGGGAGGAGAACGCCATGGCACGCGACAAGAGGCCGGCCACACTGATGACCAGAAGCAGCACGCAACGCCGAAGACGTCTTATCTTAACGAACAAGTATCCCCCAAGAAACCGCAAAAAAGCGTGGATGCTCACAGTAAGAGCAGGTTATCGCGATGAATCGCCTCATCATATGGATGATACCCAAGAATCTTCTCGATTTGCACAGTATGTCTGCCGGCGATTTGTCGCATCTCTTCCGCGGTATAGTTCACCAGCCCCCGGGCGATCTCATGGCCGTCATGGGCCAGCACTGATACGACATCACCAGCGCGAAAAGCGCCAGTTACATCGCAAACTCCCACCGGCAGCAAGCTGGACCCGCGAGAGATCAAGGCTTTTGCCGCACCGGCATCAATCGTCAGCGTCCCACGTGGCGCGGCGGCAAATCCGAGCCATTGTTTTCGCGCACCCAAGCGCGCTTCGCTCTTGGCGGCAAAGAGTGTTCCGACCTCTTCGCCGGCGAGGATACGCGAAAGGATCTTGTCATGACGTCCCAGGGCGACCACGGTGTGCGCCCCCATGCGCGTGGCGATTTTCGCGGCGACGATTTTGGATCGCATGCCGCCACGGCCCACACCCGAGGTGCTGCCTCCCGCCATCCGTTCGAGCGATGACGTCACCTCGCGCACTTCGCGGATGAGGGTCGCGTCAGGGTCGAGCGTCGGATCGCCGGTATACAGCCCCTCGACGTCGGAGAGGATCACCAGTAAATCGCACTGCACTTTTCCGGCAATAAGGGCGGCGAGGCGGTCGTTCTCGCCGATTTGTACCCCTTCCACCGAAACGGAGTCGTTTTCATTGATGACCGGAATAATATGGTAGCGGTGCAGCATCGGCAGCAGTGTGTTACGCGTGT
>DASXVL010000049.1:0-4235 GCA_036504255.1 Armatimonadota bacterium
TGGGGTGCGCTAGCTAGCGCACCCCACACAAACGAATTAGTCTTTTTCAGACTGAGTGCGCTTGCGTCGGGCGGAGGAAGCGGCCATACGTCGGCGGCGTTCGCTGGGTTTCTCATAGCGCTCGTGGCGACGGGCCTCTTCCATGACGCCGGTCTGCTGCACTTGGCGTTTGAGGCGGCGGATCGCGCTATCAAGCGACTCACCATCGCGGACTTCAACCGAAATCATATTGGTAATCAACTCCTTCCGTCCACGCACTCTCGTCACGATGAACGTGATTACGCATGCGCCTGATGTCAGCTATTATAGGCGGGCGCCGATGGTCTGTCAATCTACACGGATACGCAAGCCGTGGCGCGAATGCCCGAGAACGGCGTTTGCTGCGTTTATCATTGCCGACGTGTGCTCTGCACGGGAGACACAGGGTAGCTTCCTGCACGTTCCATTGCGGGCGCTATGAAGTCGGTGAGCACTCTTTACCGCTAACAAAGTGTTTTGCCTATTTGCCGGACGATGTAATGCCCGCAGCCAGTGCGGTGGCTGCGGGCCAGTGCTATGCTCGTGGTTATTGTGCGAGGATATATGCGATAAGCGTACGTACCGGGACGCCGGTGGCGCCCTTAGGTTCGTAGCCACGCCCCTTATCAATGAAAGAGGTACCGGCGATATCGAGATGCGCCCAGGGTTGATCTCCAGCAAATTCCTGCAGGAACATGCCGCCCTGGATGGCTGAGCCTTCCCGTCCGCCTGAGTTCTTCATATCGGCGACGTCACTATCGAGCATGTCACGGACTTCCTTGTCAAAGGGCAGCATCCACATCTTCTCACCGACCTCCATCCCTGTCGCGACGAGACGGTCAATGAGCGGCTGATCCGTGCCCATGATCCCGGTCCAGATGTGCGCGAGGGCGACGATACAGCCACCGGTGAGGGTGGCGAAGTCGATGACTTCATCGAACTGCTGCTCTGCGGCATACGATAACGCATCGGCGAGCACCAGCCGGCCTTCGGCATCGGTGTTATCGATTTCGATGGTCTTACCATTGCGCGCGCGTAATATGTCATCGACCTTGTAGGCCGCCGGGCCGGTCATGTTTTCGCAGGTAGGAATGAGCCCGGTGACGGCGACATCAGGTTTGAGTTGGGTGATGGCACGCATAATGGCCAGCACGTCCGCTGCGCCGGACATGTCGGTTTTCATGTGCTGCATCGCTGAGGCCGGCTTGAGAGAGAGACCGCCGCTGTCATAACACAAGCCTTTGCCGATGAGGCAGATACGTTTTTGGGGTGTACCGCCCGGGGTGTATTCAATGCGAATGAAGCGCGGCGGGTTGGAACTCCCGCGCCCGACCATGAGGAGGCAGTTCATCCGTTCGACCGCAAGACGGGTTTCATCCCATATTTCTACATCAAGGCCGAACTCGCCGCCCATCTCCCGGGCGACCTGTGCCAGGTATTCCGGGGTGATGAGGTCGGGCGGCTCGGTCGCAAGGTCACGCGCCATATTCGTCGCGTCGGCGATGATGCGGCCTTTTTCGATACCGGCTTGCACGGCCGGCACTTTCTGCGCATCGTGTTCGACAATGATTACCTGGGCGACCTCGGCGCGCGGGTCATCGGCATCGACCGATTTATATTTGGTGAATTCGTATCCGCCAAGCAACGTGCCCTCGGCGACCGCTTGCGCACAGGCATCAGCGGGGAGACCGGCGATGCCCGCCCCATGCAAGAGTGTGGTCACCGTTTTGGCCTTCAAGCTTTTCGCGCGTTTTATCCCGGACGCCGCAGCCTGTCGTACAACTTCCAGCGTAAAGATTTCCGCCTTGCCGAGTCCCACGACCAGTACGCGCTTCGCCGGAATCTTGCCGAACGTGGGCAGTTCCAGCACGGTGTTGGCTTTACCCTTGAAGGATTCCTGGGCGATCAAATCGCTGATCCAGCCACCAAGCGCCTGGTCCACGGCGCCGGTCGCGCCGCCAGGGTGGGTGACCCCTTCAAATAAGTTAACGATGAGCACATCGCAAGCGACTTGCGTGAGGTCACCCTGTTGAACGAGAAGTTCCATGCGTTTCCCCCTATACGCGCCGCGGCGTTGCGGCGCGCGTCACGTGAAAATTAACCGTAGCCTGTCCCCTTGCCGTGAGGCGAAGGGCAACATGGGCGCATAATCTGTCATAAATTGTTCACCCGCCGGCACGGAGAGTCCTGCCGTATTGCTGAACAACCGCCCTGTTTGTTCGGAAAGGATTCATGCGCTTGGGCGAGAAATCATACGGGGTGGGGGTAGCTGGGTGACAAACAATGTAAAGGTCCGACCAGTGAATGCCGAGACATTGGCCGAAGCGGCCGCTGTTTTGCGGCGGGGTGGGGTCGTGGCGTTTCCGACGGATACGGTGTACGGTTTATGCGCTGACCTCTTCTCTGTGGCCGCGGTGACCCGTATCTATGAAATCAAGGGGCGCCCGCAACGTATGCCGCTCATCGCCATGCTCGCTGAAGCAGCGCAATGGGAGCGCGTGGCCGCGTCGCTCCCGGCAACGGCACAAGCATATATCGCGCGCTGGTGGCCTGGCCCGTTGACGATTATCGCGCCCGCGCGTGCCGAGGTTCCGGCCATCGTCCTTGGTGGAGGAGCGACAATCGGCATGCGTGTTCCCGATCATGGGGCGACCCTGGCGCTTTTGCAACAGGTCGAATTCCCGCTGGCGACGACCAGTGCCAACCGTAGTGGGTCGCCCGCCGCCTGCAGTGCCGCAGAGGTCGCCGTACAACTCGATGGCCTTGTCGATCTCATCCTCGATGCCGGGGTTTGTC
This sequence comes from Armatimonadota bacterium, assembly GCA_036504255.1. Taxonomy (GTDB): domain Bacteria; phylum Armatimonadota; class Hebobacteria; order CAIYQO01; family CAIYQO01; genus DASXVL01. Next base: position 2,815 of record DASXVL010000049.1, read on the forward strand.
AACAAGGGCAAGCATCCACCGTGGTCGACTGTACGACGGACCCGCCGACCATTGTGCGCGAAGGGCCTGTCACGCGTGCCGACCTGGGCCTCTAACAGTGGTCAGGCGGCGTTCTGGCGTCGATAGGTACTCCAGTAATGATCCGCACGCTCCGCATCGCGCGCGTTATGCTCGGCCTCCGGGGCGTGGCGCAAGGCATCCAAACCGCCATCCAGCGTGACCAAGCATGAATCGGTGTAGATCATAAACTGGTTCGTCGGGACGATCAGTACTCTTCCTCCTTCGACCTCCACATATGCATACGGTACCACCTCGTGCGCGAGATCAGCGAGAAAGCCTACCACGGTACCGATAGTATTGCCGGTCGGCGTATTCACCACAAAGCCACGAATGTCGGATTCATCCGCAGCGAACGTGAGGGTATCTTCCCGACCGAGCGGGTGTAAATCACGTTGGGTGAGCGGTTGCTCACCCGCTTGCACATTGGCATGCTGTTCGGCATAGTCGTAGATTTCCGTATAATACTCCAAGCGCATCCCTGGACGATGATAGCGAAAGCTGCTGTTCATCCTGAACCTCCTTCATAAAACCAGTATTGCCACTATACAGGAGGAATCGTCATTGGTGCGCGCACATTTGGACGTGTTTTCCGCGTTGTACTGCATTCGGTAACGTGTACGGCGCGCTTGATCAACACATGGGCGGTCCTCATCTTATGAAGACTTATCGGGCGGTGTCGTCTAAACCAAGCGCGTTACGCAAGGCACGGACCGCCAAATCTTTGCCTTTACATTCCGCCATTACGTCGACGGGCTGTGTGCCGATGGCTCGCGCGAAATCGCGGAAATCATCGGGGTCCAAATCGTAAGCATGTGCCCCGAGACGTTTTCCCGGCGCTTGACTGCTGTAATGCACCTTGGGCAGCCCATCTGGCGTGTGCCAGGTTTGGAAAACCTCGGGCAATATCTCTGCGGCGGTGCGCTGCTGCCACACGCCCGGATTTGCTTGGTGATGGAGCCAGTCGAAAACCAGGGGGATCTGGAGGCGATGACAAAGGGGCAGCAGTTCCGCGACGGGAAAAATGCGCTCATCGTTCTCCAGTACAAGTCGTTGCCGTGCGGCTACGGGGATAACGGGCCAATTGTCCGCAAAACGCGCTAGCGCTGTGGCATGATCCGGACTACCTGCCCCGCCATGGATGACGATTTTATGCGAGGCATCTACACCCAGGCTGTCCAGGACTCTGCTGGTCGCCACAATCTCCGCGATGGCACGCTCCACGACGTCAGCATTAGTGGAATTGAGTACGGTATACTGCCCGGGGTGCATGCTGACACGGAGCCCATGCGCGTGGATATATTGTCCGCATTGGCGAAAGAGGGGGCGGAAATCATCATCGTCCCACCAGTGGAGCGTATTGA
>DASXVL010000050.1:0-4252 GCA_036504255.1 Armatimonadota bacterium
GAGCAGGAGTGCAATTTTACCTACAGGTGTGAGTTTCATGGCTCAACCCTCCTCGGTTTCCATTCTTGGTACTGTGATGTGTCGGCATGCCTGGCGATTCGCGATAATTTGATTAGTAGGCGGGGGCGTTATGAGGGACGAATCCTCACCATCCTCTGTAGAAAAACCAGGGTCATTGCCCCCATATTGTTCCAGGATTCGCACGTCGCTATCATACGCATGGCTTCTATCGTTTGTCAATTACAGCGGTTGCAATATTCCAACAACCGCTAGCTATCACGACAAACCAGGCAGAGGCCAATGTGAGCATCTGACACGCTGTGCATATTGCATGGCGTCAGCCGATAATAACGAGCAGGTGGGGTTGCCCGGCATCTGACGCTGCACGCTGTTGCGCCCAGTCATTTGTCCCGCGAAATCCGCGAGGGACATGATGCACACGGATGTGCTATAATGGTGCGGTTTCGAGAGGGGCACTGCGCCTCGGCGCGACCAATTTGGCAGGAAGAGCGGTTAGTAGTTGCATGGCAAATGATCTGTTGCGCATACGTGGCGCGCGCGAAAACAACCTCAAAAACATCGATATTGACATCCCGCGTGATCAATTGGTGGTCATTACCGGGCTCTCCGGCTCCGGGAAATCCTCGCTGGCGTTCGATACGATTTACGCCGAGGGACAGCGCCGCTACGTCGAGTCATTATCGGCGTATGCGCGGCAGTTCCTTGGGCAGATGGACAAGCCGGACGTCGATATGATCGAGGGGCTTTCCCCTGCCGTCTCCATCGACCAGAAATCGACCACGCGTAACCCGCGTTCTACCGTGGGTACCGTGACGGAAATCTACGACCATCTGCGCCTGCTCTTCGCGCGCATCGGACGGCAGCACTGCCACAAATGCGGCGCGCCCATCGCGGCGCAAGCGCTGGAGCAGATCGTCGATCAAGTGGAAAAGATGCCAGAGGGCACCAAACTGCTCATCCTCGGCCCGGTGGTACGCGGGCGTAAGGGTGAATATCGCGCTATCATCGACGATATCCGCAAGCAAGGATTTGTGCGCGTGCGCGTGGATGGCACGCTTTACGATATCAATGACGACATTGACATGGAGCGCTACAAAAAGCACACCATCGAAGTGGTGGTGGACCGCGTGGTGGTGAAAGAGGGCATTCGCTCGCGCTTGACGGAGTCGCTGGAAACCGCGCTAAAAATCGGCCAGGGTATCGCCTCCGTGCAGGTCGTCGATGGCGAGGAGATCACCTACAGCGAGAGCGCCGCCTGTCTCAACTGCGGCATCAGCTTCGAAGAACTCGCCCCACGCGCCTTTTCCTTTAATAGTCCCTATGGCGCCTGTCCCGAATGCATGGGGCTGGGCACGAAGAACGAACTGGATGAAGACCTCATCATGCCCGACATGAGCCTCTCGCTCAATGAAGGGGCCATCCTGCCCTGGCGTCATGGGCGCGGCTGGCATCACTCCATGCTTACCGCCCTCTGCGAGACGATGCAGATCAACCGCGACACGCCGGTACGTGATTTGGGCGAAGAGACCATTGATATTCTGCTCCACGGCCTCAAGGACGACCGCAAGTTCCGCGTGCGGCACCGCACCACCATGGGACGGCTGCATGTCTATGACACGCGCTGGCCGGGCATCGTGTCGCTGCTCGAAAGTGATTTTCAGGAAACGGAGAAAGAGGACTATCGCGACGAACTGCAGCAGTACATGCGCATCAAGCCCTGCCCCGCCTGCGGCGGACAACGCCTCAAGCCGGAGATCCTGGCGGTCACCATCAATGACAAAAACATCGCCGAGGTAACATCATTGCCCATCGGCGAGGCGGTACTATGGTTTAACGAGGTCCAGCTCACCGAACGCGAGTTGCTCATCGTCCGCCAGGTGGTCAAGGAGATTCGTACGCGGCTGGGGTTCTTGCTCAACGTCGGGCTCGACTACCTCACGCTCGACCGCGCGGCTTGCACGCTTTCCGGTGGCGAGGCGCAACGTATTCGTCTGGCAACGCAAATCGGTTCCGGCCTCATGGGCGTGCTCTATATCCTTGACGAGCCCTCCATCGGGCTGCACCAGCGCGATAACGACCGGCTGTTGGAAACGCTCATTCAGCTCCGCGACGTGGGGAATACCATCATCGTGGTGGAACACGACGAGCACACCATCCGCGCCGCCGATTTCGTGGTGGACATCGGGCCGGGCGCCGGCGAACACGGCGGGCACATCGTGGCGGCGGGCACGCCACAAGAGATCATCGCCTGCAAAGACTCGATCACCGGGCAGTTCCTGCGCGGCGAGCGCAAGATCGCCGTGCCCGAGGAACGACGCCAGCCGAACGGACGATTTTTGGAAATCCGCGGCGCGAGTGAACACAACCTGAAGGATATCGACGTCAAAATCCCGCTGGGCCTCTTCGTCGCCATCACCGGCGTGTCGGGCAGCGGCAAATCGACACTGATGGAGGACATCCTCTACAAACGCCTCATTCACCGCCTGCACGGCGCGCGTACGCTGTGGGGCAAGCATGAGGAGATTCTCGGACTGGAGCACCTGGACAAGGTCATCGATATCGACCAATCGCCCATCGGGCGCACGCCGCGCTCCAACCCGGCGACCTACACCGGCGTCTTCGACCTCATCCGCACCCTGTTCACGCAGACCCCGGAGGCGCGCGTGCGCGGCTACAAGCCGGGGCGCTTCTCCTTCAACGTGAAGGGCGGGCGCTGCGAGGCGTGTAAGGGCGATGGCATCATCAAGATTGAGATGCACTTCATCCCCGACGTCTACGTGCCCTGTGAGGTGTGCAAAGGCGCGCGCTATAACCGCGAGACGCTGCAGGTGCACTACAAGAGCAAGACCATCGCCGACGTGCTGCATATGACGGTGGCCGAGGCGCTGCTACTCTTTGCCAACATCCCACAGATCGCGCGCAAGCTGCAGACGCTCGCCGATGTCGGGCTCGATTATATTCGTCTCGGCCAGCCGGCGACAACGCTCTCCGGCGGAGAAGCGCAACGCGTGAAACTCGCCACCGAGCTGGCGCGGCGCGGTACCGGGCAGACGCTCTACCTGCTTGACGAGCCGACCACCGGCTTGCACTTCGCCGACATCGAAAAGCTGCTCGGCGTGCTGCAACGGCTAGTCGATGCCGGCAACACCATCATCGTCATCGAACACAACCTCGACGTCATCAAACAGGCCGACTACCTCATCGACCTCGGTCCCGAGGGCGGAGCGCGCGGCGGAGAGATCGTCGCCGTCGGCGCCCCGGAAGTCATCGCCGCCTGTGAGAATAGTCATACAGGGCGGTTCTTGCGGGAGATGCTGCCGGTGGTTGTGGGGTAGTGAAAGAGGTGACGGCAGAGGCTGTCCACTTATTGACCGTTGTCAGGGGTGCTGATGAGCCCTTCTTTGCGGAGAAGCGGCGCAATAACGTTAATCAATCCCGGCAATCGGTCTACCACAGTATCCCACACGATATTGAGGTTGATATCAAAATAGGCGTGAATCATGCGGTTGCGCATGCCGATCATTGCCGACCAGGGGATCTCCGGGTACGTGTCGCGAAACGGCTCGGAGACCCTACCGGCCGCCTCACCGATAATTTCCAGTAGCCGTATGAGCGTGTGTTGCAACATCCGGTTTTCATCGAGTTCCATCCGGCTGCGGCCTTCGACGAAATCCAACGCTTCCGTCGCGGCCTCCCAAATATGATATAGCCGGTGGAAATCTTCTTTACGCGGCATATTGCACTTCCGCCTCGTTGACCACTTCCGCCCGGAAGAGACGGCTTAAATCTTCCGGGGTGCGCAGGTCCACTTTTCGCCCGATGATCGTCGCCAGTTCCTCTTCCATTTCGACCATATCGAAGAGCGTCACATGCCGTTCCGGGGCGAACCAGACCAACACATCCACGTCAGAGTCGGGGCGAAAGTCGTCACGCAACACCGACCCAAACAGGGCCAATCTTACGATTTGATTCCGACGGCAAAAGGCCGCGAGCTGTTCTCGGTCAATGGTGATCCTGTCGGTCATGGACGGTCACTTTCGGTTGGAGCATTAACGATACAGGAGAAATTATACCATAATCGGCAGTCAGGGCTATGCCGCTGTTCATCAATTCCACTTCACTCCACTGGTGGTCAATTGCGTGCTGCTTCTTCGGGGTCTGGGGTAGGAGTCTACGGTGTTGAAGATATTATCAAGCAAGGGTGGTTGCAATAGCGCTCGGGCCCCGCAGA
>DASXVL010000051.1:0-10941 GCA_036504255.1 Armatimonadota bacterium
AGGCGATCTCGCGGGCACGGGTCAGCATGCACGACAGGCGCGCCACAGCGGGCGCGCGCTACAAACGCTCAATCTGTACAATGTGACGCCCCACTACAGCTAAACGCTATACGCCATACGCTAAACGCTTGCTCACACCACGATACAGACTGCACGATATGACACAATGCCGTACATTAGCACCGCCCGGCGGGTCCCTACGGGGGCGTACCCGCATCGACGCTGTAGCGTTTACAGAAGGCGTGGCCGGGCGGCCCGTTGCGCAGCGGGAAGGTGTCGAAGAGCAGTGTGCCGAGCATGATGGTGAACTCGCCGAATTTGTCATTCACCGTGTCCAGCGTCTGCTGGAGTTGGCGTTGCTGCACGCGGTCCTCTTCCAGCGAGAGTTGCAACGCGTTGTGGCGCAGTTGGCTCACCGTTACGTGCACCTGGCGCACGGGGCACGCCAGGCCGGGGCCGGGGAACATCCCCTGCACCACGCGGTAGAGCAGCGCGCTGTTGTCGGTGTAATGATCGAGCGTGCGTCGCCCGCCGAAGCCGCCGGGGTGGTCGAAGCCGTCGTGACGCACCCAACATTGCACGGTTTTGCCCAGGAAATTCCTCCGTCGCAGTCGCCGGCCGACGCGCTCGCACAGGCGGAGGATAATGCCGTCCAGCGTGCGCCGGTCGCCCACGGCGTCGGGCAAGGTCAGGCCGTGCCCGATGGATTTCTCTTCCGCCTGCTGGTGATACGGCTGCACCGGCGTCAGGTCGATGCCCTGTCCCCACAGCGCGTACACGTGACCGAGCACGCCGAACTCCTTCACCAGCACCGCGCGCGGGATTTTCCCCAACTGCGCCACGGTATACACCCCCAGCCGCTGCAAGCGCCGTTCCACGCGCGCGCCGATGCCGCAGATATCGGTGAGCGTGATCTTGTCCAGCAGCGCGGGGATGTCGTCGGCGTGGACGACGGTGACGCCATCCGGCTTGTCGAAGTGCGACGCCAGCTTGGCGAGCATCTTATTCGGTGCGACGCCGATGGAACAGGTGATGTACGCGCCCAACGCGTCGCGCAGGTCGCGCTTGATCTGTTGCGCCAGCAGGCGCGCGCCCCCGAAGCGCTCGATCAAATCGGTGACATCCATGAACGCCTCGTCGATCGAGAACGGCTCGACCTGATCGGTGTAGCTGGTGAGCACGCGCAGCGAGCGCGTACAAATCTCCGCGTACATGTCCATGTCGGCGTGCACGGGAATCAACCCCGGACACAGGCGGCGGGCCTCGTTGAGATGCACCCCCACTTTAATGCCGTACTGCTTCGCCTCGGTTGAGGCGGCGATGATGGCGGTACCCTTCGCCGGTCCGCGGATGCCCACCGGCTTGCCGCGCAGCGGTGGGTACGCTTGCTGCATGCAGCGCGCAAAAAAGGAATCGTAATCAAGCAGAAAGATGACGCGCTCCCCCACCGCCTCCGACGAAAACGCCGCCGACGCCTGCGCCTGCGCCCCACGCGCGAGCGACGCGCGAAAACCCGTACTGAACGCCATCGTCTCCCCCTCGGAGCTCCCCCGCTGCGCGCGGAGTCGAGCAATCGGCAGCGCTATAGTAAAACAAATACGCTTGTTTGTAAATACATGTGTTTGCTATGGAGGCATTTTGTAAGCGGATGCTACGCAAGAAGAAGTGGCAGTTTTCCTTTACCTTGCCCCGAGAGGGGCAACAAGCCACTAGCCACCAGTGGAGCGTAGCGGAACTGGTGGACTACATGAACCATAATAGAATAGCCCCGAGAGGGGCAAAAGCAGGTTATAGCCAGATATACCGCACGTCATAGGCGATATGGTGCCGATGGAGGAATTCTAGAAACTCTTCCTGAAACGTCACCGCCCGGTGGTGTTCCGGTTGCCCGGCGATATATGCCTTCACCCGATCCACCCCCGTCACGCTGACAGAGAAGGCGCCATAGCCTTCCTGCCACGCGAAATGGTCCAAGGTCGGAAAGGTATGGTGGATCCATTTCGACGATCCGGCTTTGATGGCGCGTAAGGCATCCGCCACGGCGATGGTCTTGTCGATGGACGCCAGTAGATGCACATGGTCGGGTGCGCCCCCCACGACGAGGGAGACGCCGCCCAGCTCACGGAGCATGCCCCCCAGGTACTCATGCACGCGCGGCGCAATGTCGGGGGCCAGGAAGGGTAGACGATCTTTCGTGCTAAAGACGAGATGGTAGTACAAGGCGGCAAATGATCCGGACATGGCACGCTCCTGCTGTCGCCCCTCTCGGGGCTGGGAAATTATTTCCGGCCGCTTTCCACCAGTTCCGCTATGCTCCACTGGTGGCTAGTGGCTTGCTGCCCCTTCGGGGCTAAGAGCCGTCTTACGAAAAGCCGATTTTGTCTACCTGGCGCCGAAGATTCCACACTGCCCAGGCGCTCCCTCTCTCCAGGGAGAGGGTGCGCCTGGCGTTATTAACTTACACCGTCGCGCATGCCGCGCCGACTTCGACGACGCTGGGGTCGTAGTCCTCCGGGGCCTCAAAGCCGAGGAGTTCGAGGCAGGTGGCGGCGAGGCTGCTGATGCCCAGGCCTTCGCGCGGTGCGAGGGCGAGATGGGCGGCGCCTTCGGGGTCGTAGAGGTAGACGGGCACCGGGTTGAGCGAGTGGGCGGTTTTGACTTTGATCTTGCCGCTCTCCGGGTCGGTGATGGTGGCGCCGGTCTTCTTCGCGTGCTCGTACATGTCGTCGGCGTTGCCGTGGTCGGCGGAGATGACGAGGATGCCGCCGGCTTCGCGCAGCGCGGGGAGGATGCGGCCCAGGCAGAGGTCCACCGTCTCCACGCCGATCTGTGTGGCCTGGTAGACGCCGGTGTGGCCCACCATATCGCCGTTCGGGTAGTTCAGGCGGATGAACTCGAATTTATGCTGGCGGATGGCGTCGAGCACGTAGTCAGTGATCTCCGCCCCCTTCATCCACGGGCGCTGCTCGAAGGGCAGAATGTCCGAGGTGATCTCCACGTACTCTTCCAGTTCTTCGCTGAACTTGCCGGAGCGGTTGCCGTTGAAGAAGTAGGTGACATGGCCGAACTTCTGCGTCTCGCTGATGGCCAACTGGCGCACCCCGGCGTGGGCGAGGAATTCGCCCATGGTGCGGTCGATGGCAGGCGGGTCCACCAGGAAGCGTTTCGGCAGCTTCAGGTCGCCGTCGTACTGCATCATGCCCGCGTACTGCACGGTGGGGCGCACGCCACGGTCAATGTTGGTGAGGCTGTCGTCCTCAAAGGCGCGGGTGATCTCGATGGAGCGGTCGCCGCGGAAGTTGAAGAAGATCACGCTGTCGCCGTCGGCGATCTTGCCGATGGGTTGGCCGTTCTCGGCGATGACGAAGGCGGGCAGATCCTGGTCGATGACCTCGGCCCGGCTGCGGAAGGTTTCGATGGCTTCCCGCGCGCTGGCGAACTGCGGGCCCTGGCCGTGCACGTGCGTGTCCCAGCCGCGCTGCACCATCGACCAGTCCGCGCCGTAGCGGTCCATGGTGATGAACATGCGCCCGCCGCCGGAGGCGATGCGGAAATCGACGCCCTGGGCGTTGAGTTCGCGCAGGAAATCTTCAAACGGATCGACGTAGTCGAGCGCGGAGGTTTCCCCCACGTCGCGGCCATCGAGCAGAATGTGGAGGCGTGCGCGCGTCACACCCTCGGCCAACGCCTGGCGTAACATCGCCTTGAGGTGGTCGATGTGGCTATGCACGTTGCCGTCTGAGAAGAGACCGATGAAGTGCAGCGTGGAGGCGTTATCCTTGCAGTTAGCGATGAGCCCCTGCCACACCGCGCCGCTGAACATAGCGCCGCTCGCGATGGCGTGGTTCACCAGCATGGCGCCCTGCGAGAAGACGCGCCCGCAGCCGATGGCGTTGTGCCCCACCTCGCTGTTGCCCATGTCATCATCGCTCGGCAACCCCACGGCCTTGCCGTGCGCCTTCAGTTCGCTGTAGAGCGCATTCGTCTTCAACCAATCCAGCGTCGGGGTGAGCGCCGTGGACACGGCATCGCCCTCGGCATATTTGCCAATGCCGACGCCATCCATAATCACTAACACTACCGGACCGCGCGGCCCGGCAAAAGCGGTTTTTTTGAGTTGGGTAGTCAATGGTTTGTTCCTTACAGCAGAGAATCCGGGGATCGTACCACGCCCTGTGGCTATTAAAAGGTATTGTAGACAATTTTCGGTGCATCGGGCAAGTGTAGGAGCGGGAGGGGAATGGGAGCAGGGTGCTCTGCCCGCGTGCCTCGGGCAGGCCAATGTCAGACGGTGATATGATTTATGCCTTGAGAGTTGGGGTCGCCTTATCGGTATCCATATTGTATCCACCGCTGCGGTATGCCTTGCTGCCGCTCTCCGCATGCAGTGACGCCGCTTGTACTGGGATGCGGCAAAACTGCTATAATGTGGCCCATGAATTCTTGTCGCGGAGGGTTGACAATGCGATTGGTCGTGGGAACGATGCTGCTGCTCGCTGCGCTGCTGTGTGGTGTCGCCGGGCGCTGCACACCGGCGCCGGGCGGTGCGACGCCGGCGGAGGTGCTTGCGCGCTTTGATCTGGCGTTGCGCGCCGGGGATCGGGAGGCGCTCGCGCAGTGTTGTTCCGTGATTGATTCGGCGACGCCGGAGACGGCCCGGCAATTTGCGGATATGTTGGTGATGACGAAAGTGGTGCAGCCGCTGATCATTGCCGGCGTGAAAAAGTACGGCGCGGCGACTTTCGTTAAAGCCCTGGGCACCGGCGCCATCATTTTTAATTTGGCGGCCACCCCACCCCCGGCCGAGTTGTTGCGCAAGCGAGGCAACCTCACCATCATCGGGCAGACCGCGGTCTACAAGTACCAGGTGAGTAAAGCGCGGAAAGAAATACTCTCCCCCCAGCCGGAGTTGGCGCAGTTCGAGCAAGCGTTTTGGGGCGACGCGACGCTGCCGGAACTCACGCTGTATTTTGTGAAATCGCATGACCGCTGGTATCTGACGACCCCCGATGCGAAAGCCATGGCGCAATTTCGCCCGATCTATCAGGCCCTCAAAGGCTATTGTCCCCAGGTCGCCCAGGCCCTCAAGACCTGTAAGGACGGCAAAGCCTTCATCGCCGCGCTGTCAGGCGCCAATGCCCGGATGAGCGCCGCGCTCATCTTTCACCAGTAGTGCAGACCGCTACCCGCCCCAGGCGGCGACCAGCCAACGTGGCACAACGATGGTGAGGAAGAGGGCGTAGGCGAGATCGAGCCAGAGGACGGATCCCCAGGCCAGCAGATAGAGCAGGGCCACGAGCGGGATGGCGAGCAAGCGCAGCCAGAGGGGGGTACCGCGGCTCCAGGCGCGTCCCCAAATGGCGCGCGCGTCGCCGGTACTGGGGAAGGCGTGCAGGCCGATGGCGAGACTGAGCCAGACGCAGAGCCAGACGGGCCAGCGGCCATACGCGCTGCCCACATGCCAGCGGGGGCAGAGCGCACAGGCGACGGCCAGCGACGAGTTGAAGAGAAACGGTCCCAGGCCGATGAGGACATGCTGCCAGGCATGGCGGGGTGGCGCGTGCAGCACGTACCCGGCCGGCTGGCCCAGGCGAAAATAGCAGACACGGGCGACCGGCACGCCGAAGAGGCGGCAACAGGCCAGATGCGCCATTTCGTGCACGATGACGCCTGGACAGGTCAGCAGTGCGAACAGTATCCCCGGTCTCACAGGCGCCCTCCGCTGCCCATTGTAGCGCGTGCTGCGCGGGTCGTCCACGCCGTATGGCGAATCTTTGCGTCTTACCCCTCATCATAGCCACAGGTTTGTGGTATTATTAAGGTAGTCTCATATTTTGACTTCGAGAGGTCACTGGATATGCGTTACGCTCGTGTCTTTCGCTCTATGTCCCGCTTACCCTTGTTTCTGCTCGCGGTGCTGGCCACCGTGGCCGTCGCGCAGGATGCGCCGACACCGCCGCCCCTCACCTCCACCGCCGATTTTGCGCCCTTTGTGCCCGAGCTGTTCGTGGTTAATCGCGCTGGGGTCGTCCCCGTACTCCCCATCGCAAAATTATTCGGCGCGACCGTAAATATGATGCCGGGTGGCGCGCTGTCCATCGTCAAAAAAGACAAGAACATCTTGTTTACGTTACAGGCGATGACGGCGCAGGTCAACGACAAGGCCGTCGCGTTGCCCGTGCCGGCCTTCGACCAAATGGGCACCATTTATGTCCCCTCGCAAACCCTTCTCGAAGGCTTAGGCGCGAAGCTCACGGTCGATGCCAAACGCTCCGTGGTCAACGTGACGTCGGCGGAGGACAATATCAACTTCGACCTGCCGTTCAACATGGCGATGCTTTATCAACCGGGGGCGCTGCCCGGATCAAACTCCGTCGAGCTCTTTGTGGTAAGTATCGACGGCAGCAATGCGCAGCGTGTCAGCTATAACTCTCTTGACGATGAACTCCCCTTCTTCTCACCCGACGGCAGCAAGTTGGTCGGGATACGTCAGGGCGTCATCTATACCCGCCCGTTCACCAGCGCGCAAGAAACCGTCGTCACGATTCCCAACCGGATCCCCAGCGCCGTGTACACCCTGAATGGTTTCACGCCCGACGGCGCGAAAATCCTCTACACGCGTACGGTCGCGGGTATCGGGAAAGCGACGACGACGGTCGGGATCATCACAACGGATGGCTCAAACGATCAGCTTATCTGCGACGGTGACTCTCCCAGCATGAGCCCGGATGGAAAGCTACTGGCGTATGTCGTCCGCACGGTCGCGGGTCCCACCGTGCAACTCCATAATTTGCAAACCAAGCGTTCAACCCTGATCGGCCCTGGCGACCAACCGGTCTTCAGCCCGGACGGCAGCAAGATTGCCTATATCAAGCCCAGTGACCCCCTGGCGGCAACGCCGATGATGAACGGCGGAGGCGGAATGCCTCCCGGTATGCCCCCCGGCATGCCCCCACCGCCCGGGATGATGGGGGGCGGCATGCCCGGCGGCGCGCAAGTGACCATTTTTCAGGTGACCGGTCCTGATGCCGGCAAGATGATCAACGCCACCAATCGCTTTGGCGACGAGCGAACGCCGACCTTCAGTCAGGATGGCACCAAAATTATCTTCCTGTCACAGACCGGCCTGACCGTGATGAGCCCAACGCAAACGGGCGTGAAGGTAGTCAGCCAGGATCCGTCGGATGCCATGCCCACCTTTACCCCGGATCGCAAACAAATCATCATCCTGCGCAACAATATGCTCATGATTATCGGCAACGACGGTAAGGTGAGACCGCTGGGAATGGGCGGGACCACCATGGTTGACGGGTATCGCCTGTCACCAGATGGGAAAACACTGCTCTATCGCGCGCGGGTCATGTAATATCGCTACGCCAGTTGTGCTCTTTTCGCGCCACGCCCACCGGCGTGGCGCGTTGACGATAGCAGGAAAACATGATAGGATGGGTCAACATTTCGGGAATGGGTGGCGGAGATGATTATAGCAAACGTGCCACCATGACTGACTACCCTGACCGCAAATGTACTCAAGAAGGAGGGTAGTCCCATACCCGATAAGACATTAGTGTGCAGCGACTGTAACTGCCAGTACACGTTCACCGAGGGTGAGCAAGAATTCTTCCAAACCAAGGGCTTCACGCCCCCGACCCGGTGCCCCGAGTGCCGTGCACGCCGCAAAGCTGAGAAAATGGCCGGCGGCGGTGGCGGTGGTGGGTACAGCGGCGGCGGTGGTGGTCGTGGCGGCGGCGGCGGTGGCCGCGGCGGTCGTGGCTGGTAAGTCACACTACGCTGTGTGTAACATAGGACATCCCCCGGATCTTTGGATCCGGGGGATGTCGCGTTTGGTGGGGGTGCACTCCAAGACTGAAAGCAAAGGAAAGAACACCGGAGACGCGGCCAGGCTATGGGCTATGGCCCTGTTCCAGTGCCGTTGACGCCAAGCCAACCTCCAGTCCTTAGCACCGGTTGGAAGCCGACCGCAGTCGCGCTCAGCTTCTCGACAGTACCTACCCGGACCTGCCTCGCGCGGCACGCTGAGCGCGACTCCGGGCTGTGGCCCTGCATCGGCTTCCAAACGGTGCTGCTGACACCAGCTCAACCTACAATCCTTAGCGCTGTCTGGACTGCGCCCAAGCCCGGCTATCTCCGGCAGGAAAGAACAGCCTGGATGAATTTGCTTACAAGCCGTATACCCAAGTAACAACTGCTATATTTTACAAGGGACACCTCCCTATTTATTGCCAAAATCGTAATCGCTCCCATAACATAAAATTCTGTTAGTACTACCAAAACTGTTCACTCCTAACAACTCAATTAGGGAGTCATACCTCAGGCCGCACGAGGGAGGCGGAGGGTGATGAGGGCGCCATGATCGGGGCCGGGGCTGCTGATGGCCAGGTGGCCACCGTGGGCTTCGATAACGCCGCGCACCAGGGATAGGCCGATGCCCAGGCCGCCGAGCGCTTCTTTCCGCTGGACTTGCGTGAAGGGTGTGGCGAGTTTGTCAAGTTGCGTGGGGGCGATGCCCCGTCCGGTGTCCTGCACGGTGAGTACGACCTCCCCACCCTCCCGCCGCGCGGTGATGGTAATGGTCCCGCCCTCCGGGGTGAAATGGCCCGCGTTATCCAGCACTTCGCTGAGGGCCTGCCCGAGCAGGTTGGCGTCGCCTTCCAGCGGTAATGCTTCCGTCGGCGGCTCGAACTGGAGTGCGATCCGGCGTTCGTGCAGTGTGGGTCCGTAGGCTGCTGCCGTGCGCAGGGCTAGCGTCCACAGGTCGAGGCGTGTGCGCGGTATCGTCAGTTTGCCGGTGAGGATGCGCGACAGCGTGAGCAGGCGTTCGAGCAGGACTTGCTGTCGGTGGGCGTTGCGCAGGATAATGGAGAGCGCCTCGGGGACGAGGTCGGGTGCGTTTTCCGCCACTTGCGCCCAACCGATGATACTGGTGAGCGGGGTTTTGATCTCGTGCGAGAGGACCATGAGGAACTGGTCTTTCGCCCGGTCAGCCGCCTTGAGCAAGGAGAGGTCGAACATGGCGACGACCACCGCCACCAGCGCCTCCTCATGGTAGATAGGGGCCGTGTAGAACAACGCTGGAATCTCGTGGCCGTCCGGCAACACAATGAGCCACTCGGACTTCGGGATCTGCTCCCCCCGTAGCGCTTTCGACATCGGCCACTCCGCCGGCGGCAGCACCGCATGCGTTTGCGCGTCGCGGAGTTCGATGTTCCACCAGAGTTGGTGGTCGGGTGCGTGCAGCAGTTCGAGGCTGGCGTGATTCCAGCGAATAATTTCCCGGTCGGGCGTGATAAAGACGATGGGGAAGGGCAGCAGTTCGATGGCCGATGCGAGAAAGGAGCGCTCTCGCTCGATGGTTTCCCGCGCCTCGATGCGCTCGGTAATGTCGAGAAAAACCGTCGCGAACAACCCCGCGCCGGGTGAAAATGCCGAGATTTGGTAATTTTTCCCCTGTGGGGGAAAAAATGCTTCGAAACTTGCCGGGACGCCGGTATCCACCACCTGCGCGTAGACATCGAAAAACGGCGGTGGCGTCATGCCATAGAGTTCGCTGGCCAACGCCCCCCGGGCGCTTTCCTGCGCGATGCCCGTCTGGGTGGTAAAGGCCGGGTTCACATCGAGGAGACGGTAATCGTAGGGGACGCCGTGCGCGTCGCGGACCAGGGCATGGAGCGCGACGCCCTCAGTCATGCTGTCGATCAGTGAACGGTATTTTTCCTCGCTCGCGCGCAGCGCATCCTCTGCCTGCTTCCGCGCGGTTATGTCGGTGATAAAGGCGACTACGGTCGGGCCTTCCGCGAGCAGCACACGGGAGACGGCCACGAGCATGGGAAATGGCGACCCGTCCGCGCGCAGACCGATGGCTTCGTAGGCCGTGGGCGCCGGCTCGCCATGCTCACGATGCTTCAGGTACTCGGCGATCTGCGCGCGACATTGCGGTGCATAATGTTCGAGGATCGGGTGGTCCGTCGCGTCCGCGAGGTCGCGAAAGCCGAACAGGCGGATGAAGCTGGGGTTGGCGTACGTGCTGATGCCATGGCGCGCCATGCCGATGGCGACCGGGGCGTCCTCGATCAACATGCGGAACTTTTCTTCGCTCACGCGCAAGGCGTCTTCCGTCTCGCGGTGGCGCGCCTGCGCGCGCAGTGTGGCGATGCCGAAGGACAGGTTCTCCGCCAGTTCTTCGAGTAACTGGACTTCCTCGGGGTAAAAGCCATTGGGCATTCCGCCATAGAGCGTCAAGGCGCCAATGACGGCATCATCAACGCGTAACGGCAGCGCGATGTTGGAGCGATAGCCGCGCGCCAACGCCGCGTCGCGCCAGGGCGCAAACTCGGGCGCAACGGCGATATCGGGCTGCAGCACCGGCGTGCCCGTGCGAATGGCCGTGCCGGACGGCCCGCGTCCCTGCTCGGTGTCCGCCCAGGAGACTCTGGCGTCGGTTAAGTAGCCCGCCTCGTGCCCGGCGAAGCAGACCGGGCAAACTGAGCGCTCTGGGTCGTGTTCCGCCATCCCGACCCAGGCCATGCGGTACCCGCCCAGATCCACCGCGATGGTGCAGGCGCGGAGCATGAGCGCATCCTCGGCTGTCGCATGCAGTACCGCCTGGTTAATAGACGAGAGTACGCGCAACGCCCGGTTGGTCCGTTCAAGCTCGGCCACGCGTTGTTGCACGGCCTCGTCGTCTTTTCGCTCACACATAAGGTCGACGCCTCATGCGGTGACTATACCCGCGGACATTACTGAGCTATGTGTCTATGTTGTACGTCGGCACGAACAAACACGGCGTCCCGACCGCGAAAGGAGCACACCCCGGCAGGACATAACAGCCGGGGTGTAGTTGCTGATGAGGGTGAGCGCAGTTCCTCTGCCGGCGAACGGTTCCTCTCCCTACAGATCACGTTGATACTCTAACCAGCAGCG